>CALIZB010000111.1 GCA_938028625.1 uncultured Bacteroidia bacterium
CTCGGAAAATTAGATAAAAAGGTGTTGTTGTTAGAGAAAATCGCAGAAGAAGAAAGACAAAAAGCAGAACAAACAAAAAAAGAATTAGACGAAGAAAAAGAACGGGTAGAACAAACAAAAAAAGAATTAGATGAAGAAAAAAAACGGGTTTTAAGAGCTATTGAGAAAATGAGAAAAATGGGGGCTAATGATGCGGAAATAGAAGAAACATTGGGTATTAAACTCAAAGATTATCTGTGATACTGCTTTAATAAATTTTTAGTTACGGTTTAAATTTTAATTTAAAGAGTATTATAGCAAAAACTTTCAAGAAGACTTGTAATGTTTAGTGCTTTACTTTCAGCTTTTTAAGTAATATAAAAACCACAAAAATTAAAAAGGCAAGGTTTTTTTGAACCCTGCCTTACCCATTGTAATGGATTTTTTGTCTTCTCTTGTTGTAAGATTGACTACATTTTCAAATGCAAATATAAAATACGATTTTTAACTACGCAAATTTTTTTAAATATTTTTTTGACTTACTCAAATTTCACTTTATTCTATAAGAGTTTAACAAAATTTTTTTATTAGAGCATGTTATAAGAATTAAAAGGCGAGTTGCCCCGCCTTACTGTTTTCACAACGGACTTTCGTCCTTATTGTAAATTGACTACATTTTCAACTGCAAATATAAAATATGATTTTGAACTACGCAAATTTTTTAAAAATTTTTTTGTAGAATGAGAAACAAAATTTTTATATCTTTGCTTAAACAAAATTTTTAGTACTATGCAAAACCACACAAAAAAAATTCTTGCTTTGGATTTAGGCGTAGGTTCTATTGGCTGGGCATTGATTTCTGTGCCTGAAAATTATAATCCAGAAAACAGTCCTAATCTTTCTGAAACGAATTCTCCGACAGAAGGAGTAGAAATTATAGCTATGGGTACAAAAATAATCCCCTTGGACAGCGCTGACGAGAAACAAAAGTTTGAACAGGGCAGGGCTATTGAAGTAAACCAGAAACGTACCGCAAAACGCCAGATGCGTAGAGGGTATCACCGCTATAAAAAGCGTAGAATTAGCTTAAAAAAAGCACTTGAAGAAAAAAGTATGCTTGACGAAACCCTGTTAAGCACAAAAGGATTAGATAAAATACAATTATGGGAACTTCGTGCCAAAGCTGTACAAGAAAAGCTCTCTCTTACTCATATCGGTAGAGTGCTTTTACATCTTAATCAAAAACGTGGCTATAATCAACGTATCAAAGGGCAAGCCGAAGATACAGATACCAAAGAAACAAAAACCGAAGAAAATACAGAAGAAACTAACGAAACTAAAACTAAGAAAAAAGAAGGTTACAAAGATAAAATTCAACAAAATAGTAAAGAACTAGCGGGTAAAACTATCGGACAAAAAGTATATCAAGAACTTTTGCAAAACCCTTATTATAGAACCAAAGACATTATTTACTACCGCTCTGATTATGAAAATGAGTTTGATAGCATTATGCGAACTCAAAAACAATACTACCCTGACCTACTCACAGATGATTTTATCCAAAAATTAAAGCATATCATCTACTACCAAAGACCACTTAAATCTCAAAAAGGATTAGTTAAATTATGTCCATTTACTGAAAGAATTAAAACCTTACAAAAAGAAAATGGTGAGATAGTACCTCAAAAAATAGGACTAAAAGTAGCTCCAAAAAGTTCACCTTTGGCACAGTATAAAAAAATTTTAGAAGCCGTTAATAATTTAGAAATCAAAAAATATGAGGAAATTGAGGTAGAAGAGGTAACGCTATCAAATGAAAATGAAAAAAAGAAAAATAAAAAAAGAGTGAAAATACTATCTAAAACTCTACTATCAGACGAAGAACGCACTACACTCGTTGCGGTACTCCAAAACTGCGAAAACATGACAAAAAAGCAAATACTAGACCTATTAGGCTACTCTGATAAAAAAAGTAATGTAAAACATACATTGAACGTAGATAAAATAGAAGGTAATAAAACTCGTACGACGCTTGCTAAAATTATAGGAGAACATCACCCTGCACTACAATTTAACTTAAAAAGACAAAAACGCACCCTTGTAAATGAAGAAACAGGAGAAATAACCGAACTTGAAGAGATTTCACAAGAAGTACTTAAAGAACCTTTATACCAATTATGGCATATCATTTATTCTGTAAAAGATATTCAAGAGTGCAAAAATGCTCTTATCAAACGCTTTAATTTTGATACAGAAACTGCACAAAAACTTGCGGAAGTAGAATTTAGTAAAGGCAACAGTGATTTTACAAACATGTCTGCCAAAGTAATGCGGCACATTATTCCTTATCTTGAACAGGGGTATCAGTATGATAAAGCTATGGAAATAGCAGGCTACAAGCATTCCAAAGAAAGCCGCACCAAAGAAGAAAACGAACAAAGAACCCTCAAAGATACCCTTGCTTTAATTCCAAGAAATGCGCTTCGTCAGCCTGTGGCAGAGAAAATTCTTAATCAGATGATTCATCTTGTCAATGAAATTATTAACCCCGAGCGTGGCTGGGTATCCAAAGAAGAACGAGAAAACGGTACTTTTACCATACATATAGAACTGGCAAGAGAACTTAAAGCAAATATAGAAGAACGCAAAAAAATACATGAAGCTAATAAAAAAAGAACCAAAGACAATGAAGAAATTGCTAAAATTCTCATCAAAGATGGAGTTACTCCTTCACGCAATAATATTATCCGCTATCGTTTGTTCAGGGGAGTAAATGTAGATGAAAAAAACAAAAAAATGCATGCTTTATGCCTGTATTCAGGAAAAATATTTGAACGTAACCAGATTTTTGATGACAAAATAGTAGATAAAGACCATATCATACCGCAATCCATTTATCCTGATGACTCACAGGGCAATCTCATACTTGTGTACAAAGATGAAAACAAAACCAAAAGCAATCAGACCGCTTATGACTATATGTTTGCCAAAGGTACAGTAGATTTTGAACGCTATTTGATGCATATTCAGGACGCTTTTAACAATGGTGCTATTACAGGCGTACAAGTACGAAATTTACTCACTACCTTAGAACATGACCCCAAAACTCCTCCGCACAGTACTGTGGAAATAAAAGGCAAAGGCAAAAAAGGAGAATACAGCATTCGTGTTACAAAATTAGATGAAGAGAAAGGCTTTGCCGCCCGAGATTTACGAGAAACCAGTCTTATTACCAAAGAAGCCCGCCGTATTTTGCAGGATATTTGTAGAAATGTACTTCCTACCACAGGTTCTGTAACCGCAGAACTGCGTAACTTATGGGGATACAATGATATTCTTCCACAATGGCATGTTGAACGCTTGCGCGAACTCAAATTAGATAAATTGATTGAGAAAAAACCCGTCAGAGATGAAAATGGTCAGGAAACGTATATACAAACTATTAAGGACTGGTCTAAACGTGATGACTACAGACACCACGCCATAGATGCCCTTGTAGTAGCCTGCACTACACAAAGTATTATACACCGAATTAATACCTTGCATGCCAAAGGCGTAAGAGAGGAACTCAAAAAGCAACTACCCGAACAGGTAACCCAACAGGAAGCTAAAAAAGCAGAAAACAATACCCGAATGAACCTCCTCCGAAGATGGCTTGCAAAACAGTGTATATTCCCATATCATGTTGTTAAGGAAAAAGTAGATAATATCCTTATCTCTTACAAACCAGGTAAAAAAGTAGCTACTTGGAATAAAAATAAAAAAGATGGCAAGTGGGATAAAACTAAACTTACACTTACCCCACGCGGACAACTTCATGAAGAGAGCTATTATGGTAAAATTACCCACTATAGGTCTGTCGAAAAAGATATTAAAAAACTCGTTGAAGATTTAGATAAACCCAATCTTTTCGCTCCCGAAGATAGAGAAAAAATATTTAATGACCCAAAAGCAGTTTATTATATCAATAACAAAGACACCAAAAACCTGATTAAATACTTTAAAGACACTAAAAAAATAACTCGTTATGCTATTTACAGCCCCGAATCTTACTTTGTCATGCGCTATGCCGTTTCTAGTATTACCAAGAAAGACACTACTAAAGAAAAAAACTTCCCTGACGAAAAGAAATATGAAATTATTAAGAATGCCTTTCCTGCTGATGCCAAAGAAAGTGATAAAATTAAAGGTACAGTAATGTATACAGTAAAAGACAGCAAAGCACAAAAAGAATATACACTCAATATTCGTGCAATACGCATGCGTACAGGAGATGTCAAAGAAAATGATAGCTACTATCCTATTCGCTTTAATGAAAAAGGAGAACCTATTACCTTTGTAAAACCTGGTAATAACCATCACGTAGCTATTTACAAAGATAAAAATGGCAAGTTACACGAGCATTTATGCACATTCTGGCATGCCGTAGAACGAAAAAAATACCGTATCCCTGCCGTAATTACTAATCCTAATGAGGTACACAATAACATTCAAGACAAAAATCTACCTCAAACGTTCATAAATAGACTTCCTAACCCTGAGTGGCAATATGTGTTAAGTATGCAACAAAATGAAATGTTTGTTCTTGACATGAGCGAACAACAAGTAAAAGACGCTGTACAAAACAAAAACTATAAACTACTAAGCAAAAATTTGTATAGAGTACAAAAAATCTCTTCAGGTGAATTTATGTTTAGAAATCATCTTTGTACACGCGTAGATGATAAAAAATCTGACTATATAAAATCTCAAGGAAAGTGTTTAGGCAGCGCGAGTGCTTTACAAAAAGCGAATGCTGTAAAAGTACGTATTAACCGTTTAGGAGAAATTACAGAAATTTTAGAATACTTCTCAGAACAATAAAATGAATAGATTTTGTAATGATGTATTTGCGTTAGGAGTGCGATGCATAAACAACGTGCAAAGCAAAACTAAAAACAACTAATAATGAACAACAACTGTCATTATGATAGGAAAAACCTTATATTTTAGCCAACCTGTGCATTTAAGCATTCGCAATGGCTTGCTGACCATCAAATTTTCTGAACAAAGCCTTACCCCTGAAATCAAAGAACGGGTAAACTTAAAGAATGAAATTTCTTTTGCTTTATCTCAGGTAGCTTATATTGTCTTGGATAATCCTCAGATTACTCTTACCCAAAAAGTATTTGAGTGTTGTATGCAAGAAAATGTAGCTATTATTACCTGTGATGCCAGCCACATGCCCACAGGATTATGTCTTGCTTTGTACAGTAATGTTTTACAAAGTGAAAGGTACAAAGAACAGATAGAACTTTCAGAACCCTTAAAAAAACAACTCTGGGCACAGATTATACGGCAAAAAATTCTCAATCAAGGCAAGGTCTTGTGTGCATGGTATCCTATTTTTGATTTTACCTATTTTGAGAACATAGCCAAAGATGTAAAAAGCGGAGATACAACTAACTGTGAAGGTAAAGCCGCCGCTTTTTATTGGGCAAGGCTGTTTCCTGACGTCAGAGGTTTTGTACGCGGGCGAGAAGGTGTGCCTCCCAACAATATGCTCAATTATGGATATGCTATATTGCGAGCTATTACCGCAAGGGCTATTGTTGCCACAGGGCTTTTGCCTACTCTGGGTTTGCATCATACCAACCGTTACAATCCCTACTGTTTGGCTGATGACCTTATGGAAGCATATCGTCCTTATGTGGATAACCTTGTATGTGAAATTACCCATAAATACGGCATTCCTGATACATTAGATAAAAATATAAAAGCAGAACTCTTGAAAATTTCTTTTATTGATGTGCATTTTGATGAAGAAACCAGTCCGCTAATGAACGGAGTACAAAAAACCGTACATTCTTTATACAAGTGTTTTACAGGCGAAGCAAAAAAACTCTATCTTCCTCAAATTCAACCTTAGATACGTTAAGCATCTCTGTTTAATAAAAAACATGGCTGTACCGAAATAATTCCTTCCCTGTACTAAAATGTCCCACCACCATACCAAAATATCCAAATCATAAAAAAAAACATCTTACTGATTATAACCTCTTTAAGCAGTAAGCGTATACGGTTTATGCCTAAAACAACCAAAAAGAAAAAATTTGACAAAACACAATCTAGATTTAATTCTTATAGAAATATGTGGGTAATAGTAATGTATGATTTGCCGACAGAAACGGCAGAGAATCGCAAAGATGCGGCAAAATTTCGTAAAAAAATCCTCAAATTAGGGTTTAGGATGTTTCAGTTTTCTGTGTATATCAAACATGAAGAAAGTTTAGAAGCCGTAGAAGTTACCAAGAATAAGGTACGTAATATTCAACCGCCTTCGGGTAAGTTAGGTATTTTTTTCTTTACGGACAAACAGTTTGGTAAAACGGAGATTATTTATTGTCAGAAAAAGCAAAAAGTACCTAAAAAAGACAACCAATTAGAGCTTTTTTAAGGTATTTGAAAAATGTGCATTTTTGGGTACGCTGTGCAGGTTTTGTACAGCGTTTTGCTTTTTTTTATGAAAAGTACGAATTACGTAGCGATGAAAAAAATGGATTTTACTTTTACAACTTGGCGTTTTAAAAGCGATTTTTTTATTTCTATTTTCGCATTTTTTTGGACTTAACTAATTGAAAATCAGCACTTACAAACAGAGTATGTTGTAAATGCTGATACAAAAATAAGAAAATGTAGCCAATTTACAACTAATGCATGGGCATATTATCCTTCGTTGGATTACGTGCAAATTGCAAAAAAAATGGATAACAAGGAAATTATTTACAGTGGCTATGGGTTTAACAACAGAGGAAGCGGCTCTTTGTTATCACTCATTTTCAAGAATCAGCGATTTTTTATTCATGAAAACATAGATGTGAGTCTTGTTGGATTAAGCATAGGTAACAGAATAGTCAAAAAAAATGGGGCAGAACCTGAAAAATCCCCTTCAGCAGGAATAATGATCGGATATAACTTGGGTATATGCGGAGGTTTTGTGTTGGAAGATGAAAAAATCTCTGTGGGGGCAAATTACACTTTGTTTGGTGGTAGTTATATTACAGACCTTGAGTATGACTTGAATATATCTAATAAAGGGCTTCTTGAATTAAGAGGACAGTATGACCATTTTATGGTACAAGGAGGTTTCTCTCTCAACAAAAATGTAAAAATGTGGAACGCTATGGCAACAATATGGCTCGGTGAAGACCCGTTAGATGGAGATAATTTACTCGGTTTATTTATCAAAGCAGAAAACAATAAAACACTATCTAGTACAAATTCCGCTTATTATGACAAATATAACGTATATTCAATAGGTATAACCCTGTTGTATTAAAATCTAACGTGTGTAAAATAAAGTAAAGCATAGATTTTTCCCTCAAAATATCGCTGAAAAGTTGAGATAAACTTAGTTTATCCTTTTTATAGAAGTAGTTTTACATAAGTGCTATACTTTTGCATTTATGTTTTTATTGAGAGGACTTTATCTATGCTTTTTCTTTATGCTTTTAAGCACAACTTTGTATGGACAAAAGTTTTTTGTACGCGGTATTGTCAAAAGCTATACAGATACTACAGCAATACCTAACGCTTTCATTGGAATATCTAATGCAAAAGATAGCACTATTATAGTAACCACCCTAACCGATGAGAAAGGACTTTTTAACATTCAGCTATCCGCAGGAGAATATTTGCTTAAAGTTTCATCGGTTGGATATAAAGATTATGTTAAGGTAATTAGTGTTACCAAAAACACATTTTTGGGGGTAATCAAACTGCAAGATGTATATTCCAAAGAAGTAATCATAGAAGATAAAATTCCGCCTGTTATTCAAAAAGGTGATACTACTCAATTTAACGCTGATGCTTACAAGGTAGATAAAAACGCTAATGCCGAAGACCTTGTAACTAAAATGCCTGGAGTAACTATTCAAGATGGTAAAGTGCAAGCCCAAGGTGAAGAAGTTCGCAGAGTATACGTAGATGGCAGGCCTTTTTTTGGTGATGATGCTAATGCTGTACTTCGTAACGTTCCCGCAGAGATGATAGATAAAGTACAAATTATTGATAGCAAAAGCGACCAATCTCGTGTTACTCGTTTTGATGATGGGAACAATACTAAAACAATGAACATCATTACTAAATCTCAATACAGAAACGGACAGTTCGGCAGATTTGTAGCAGGTTATGGCACAGACAATAGATACAAAGTAAGCGCTACATGGAATAAATTCAAAGGTACTAAAAGGTTAACTATTCTTGCCCAAACAAACAATATCAACGAACAAAACTTTTCTATGGAAGATTTAGCAGGCGTTATGGGCGGAGGTGCAGGTATGCGTGGGGGAGGACCAGGCAGGTTCATGGGCAGAGGAGGAGGACTTCCCCCAGGATATTCTATGCCACGCGGCTTAAACTTTGGTGGAGATAATAATTTTTTAGTTGCTAACAGCAACGGTATCGTACAAACACATGCCATTGGTATCAATTTCAGCGATAAAATTCGTAAAAAATTAGAACTCTCTACCAGCTATTTTTTTAATTGGAGTGATATTGATGCAGATTCTAAACTTTTACGTCAGTATGTCCTTCCTTCCGATTCAGGATTAGTATACAAACAAAATGAAGTAAAACAAACGCGTAACATCAATCACCGTTTCAATGCACGGGTAGAATATAAGTTAGATAGCCTGAATGCCGTTCTTGTACAGCCGCGCGTAAGCATACAAGATAATACTATTCAAAACGCATTTTTAGGAAATAATCGCCAAAGTCAAACTTTAATCAACACCACAGAAAGTAGTAATGATAACAAAAACTTTGTTACTAATCTATCTATGCCTGTTCTTTATACGCATGTATTCAAACACTACGGTAGAACTCTTACAATGAATCTTTCACCTACATACAATCAAACACATGGTAATAACTACTTGCTTTCTAAAAATGTGTTTTATGGTACATTTTTTACCATATCAGACTCTCTTAATCAATTAGCAAATAATGATAGACGGGGAATAAACTTTAACGGCAACGTGGCTTATACAGAAGCCATAGGTAAATATCATTTTTTACAAGCAACATACACATATACACACAACCTTAATGACGTAGATAAAATTACAAATAATTTTAACTATTCAGCAGGTCAATATACTTTGAGAGATACTACCCTAAGTAATGTACTAAATAATACTTACCTTAGCCATAATATCAACGGTGCCTATCGTTTTGAAAACAAAAAAGTCCAAATTACCACAGGAATAGCCTATCAACAAGCCTTATTAAATAATAATCAAACCTATCCAACAGAATATAAAATCCATAAACCATTTGTCAATATCTTGCCTAATGCTATTTTTGAGTACAAAATTACAGATAAAAAAAACTATCGTTTAGTGTATAGAACACGTACTAATGTACCTGAAATTTACGAACTGCAAGAAGTTATCAATAACAGTAATCCTACACAATTAAGTACAGGAAATAGCAAACTCAAACAAGATTTTCAGCATAATATATTTACGCGTTATTCTAGTTCTAATACTAAAACCTTGCAAGGTCTTTTTATTGGTGGTGCATTTACTATTACGGAAGATTATATCGGGAATAGCACTATTATTGCAAGAAATGACACTGTTATTTTCAATGATGTTTTACTTCGTGCAGGTACTCAAATCACTCAGCCAACAAATTTTCGTATAGGAGATTATTACAGTATTCGCAGTTTTGGCAATTATAGCGTGCCTATTTCAAAAATTAAAACTAATCTTAACTTTAACTATTTCGTTACTTTTACGCAGACCCCCAGTTTGATTAACTACCAAAAAAATCTCTCTCAAAATATGATGCTTAACGGCGGATTAGTATTGAGTAGCAACATTAGTGAGTACATAGATTTTACTATTTCTACCAATACTACCTATAACCAAGTGCAAAATACATTACAAAAACAACTCAATACACAGTTTTTGAATCAAAACACAAGGTTAAAGCTCAATTCTACATTCAAAAAAACATATATCTTTCAGACTGAAATTTCTCATCAACACAATAGTGGCTTAACGCAATCTTTTAACCAAGATTTTATATTATGGACGGCTTCCGCAGGAGTGCGTTTTCTTAAAGATAAAGTCGGCGAGCTTAAACTCACCGTATTTGATATTCTTAAACAAAACCGAAGCATTAACCGTTCTGTTACAGATACTTACATAGAAGACAATCAGACAACCTTATTACAACGGTATATTATGCTTACCTTTACCTATCAATTTAGAAAATTTAAGCAAGGCGGTATGCCCCAAAATGAACCTCCAAAATTTGTGCATTAAACTTTTACTTGATGTTAAACTTTTTCAAGTTCTAGTTGTCTTTATAGCATGAAACAGGAGAAAAACAAGTTAAAGATACCCAATGGCTATTTTACCCAATTGACTGATAAAATTTGGAAAAAGATACAACAGAATGAAGTGTATGAAGAGCTTTTATCTATCAGTAGCTTTGTTGCACAACACTTAAAGAAAGCAAATTTATTCAAAATTCCTGAAAATTATTTCAAGGTTTTACCTGAGCAGGTTCAAAGTAAAATTGAAGTAAAAACGCTAAGAATGACTTCATTAAAAAGAGAATGGATATTTGCGTTGAGTGCGGCGTCTGTATTGGTTCTGTTTATGCTTTCTGTACTTATAATACAACCTCACCTAAAAGTACCTTATGCATATAATACCGTTCAAGTAGATGAAAAAGCTATTTTTACCGTACTCTCCACAGAACAAGACTTGGCTACTCTGGAAACAGAAGTATTAAAAGATAAAGAAGTATTGCTTGCTGTTACACAAAGCATAGAAAAACACAACAATTTACCTAAAACTGTTTTGGAAAAAGAAACAGAACTTGACAAAAACCTTGAAACGGAATTAGAAAAAGCATTAGAAGACGAGTTGGATAACCTCTAAATCTTAAAAAACTATGAAAAAACAGTATTGGAAGGGCATAATAATACTTATGGTTTCTTTTAGTATGCCATTATTAGCACAAAACCGATTAGAAGACGATATTGATGATTATGCGTCAGGCAAGGAACGTATCCGCACATTGAAAATAGCACATATTACCAATAAAGCCAACATTACTTCAGATGAAGGAGCAAAGTTCTTTCCTTTATACAATGAGTATCTTAACAAATTAGATGAGAATAGACAAAAACAGATGCAAATTCGTATGCAACTGCGCACTGCAACTAATAGTAACGACGAGAACGCCGCTATAAAAGCAAGTACAGAATTTTTACAACTTCGCCGTGTAGAACAAGAAATTATAGAAACGTATTACGAAAAATTCAAAACTGTTTTACCTAAAATAAAAGTAGCCAAGGTATTACAGGCAGAACTCCATTTTCAAAAAATACTAATGGAAAAATTAGTAGAAAAACGCATGCAAAATAAAGGAATACCACATAAATAATTCTTGCTCAAAATCTCAACAAAAAAAGGCACATATTCTTGTTTTCAAGAAAATTATCTTACTTTTGTTTATTAACTATATCTTATGGCTAAAAACAACGAAGTAAATTTACATGGTTTTTTTCACTCTTCTGACGAAGATATTCCCGCAAGACATTTATTTATTCAGGAATACAACACAGTTCCTAATGTTTTGTATTTAGACAAACACTATCATATAAACACTTCTTTACAAATCTTAAAAAAACTGTTCAAAAATGTAGAAATTCAGCATAATGTAAGATATTACAACCAGATTTCAGAAAAATTAACATACAGTTCACTTTTGTTAAGAACAGGTGTGGGGGTATATATATGGTTCAGGTATGTATACACAGATGAAGTGATACCTGTGTATCAGGCTATACCTCCTGATTTTGCAGATAGATATGAGTATTCCTCTCTGACTGTTTACTATCTGCCAGATGCCACAAAGCATGTTGATTCTTTGCATGAGCATCTTGGATCAGCTGTCTTAAAACACAAAATATCTTCCTCTCTCAGTATTGTATGCAAAGGAAACGGATATTTTTATCTTAATGACTTTAATATCCAGTCCCCGGATATTGATATTGAAATGCACTATGGAAAGGACTTTCTGCCTGTACACAAAAAAATCATCACCCGTCTGAGTAATTATGACGATAAAGGTATTGTACTCTTGCACGGTATACCGGGTTCAGGCAAAACCTATTATATCCGTTATCTGATTGCTATGATTACTTCCAAAACAACGGATAACAAACGCATGATTTATATTCCGCCGGATATGGCAAAAGAAATTTCTTCTCCGGAATTTATGCCCTTTCTGGCAGATTATCCAAATTCTGTACTGATTATTGAAGACTCTGAAAATATCATTCAGGACAGGAGTAATAGTCAAAATCAGGCAGTTGCGAATTTACTTAACCTTTCTGACGGTTTACTCGGAGATTGTCTGAACCTACAAATCATTGCCACTTTTAACAGTGATTTAACCAAAATAGACAAAGCACTGCTACGTAAGGGCAGACTAATTGCAGAGTGGAAATTTGACAGACTTAACTTGGCTGACAGCCGAAGATTAGCTAAACATCTTGGTATTAAAGACAAAATCAACGAACCTAAAACTTTGGCAGAACTCTATAACTATTATGATACTATTGGAGTAGA
>CALIZB010000112.1 GCA_938028625.1 uncultured Bacteroidia bacterium
AATGGTATTTTTGCTCTTTTGAGAAAGATAAGGCTCAACAACAGGATAAATTTCTTGTAAAACAGACAACTCTTCTTTTTCTAAAGGCGCGCCTTGGTCACCATGCAAACAACAAGCCCCTTTACATTTTTCTAACTGACAATGAAAATAGTGGTCTTTTATATCGTCAGAGAGAATAACTTCATCAATAATTATCATAAACTTATGCAAATAAGTAAATATTCTTTACATTGTTTTACCTATGTATTGATGATAACATATTTATAGGTTCAAATTCCATTGGGCAAGTTCTTGTTTTACATGGTGTGCAGTAAAATCATAGCGTACAGGGCATACAGATACATAATTGTGTTCCAAAGCATATAAGTCTGTATCGTCACCATGGTCTAATACTTCAAATGTACCCATAAGCCAATAATAAGGACGGTTATAAGGGTCTATGCGTTCATTGATTTCATCTGTCCATCTGGCTTCAGCCTGACGGGTAATTTTTATGCCTTTTATTTCCGATAAAGTTCCTTTTGGTATATTTACATTGAGTAGAGTACCTTTGGGCATACCTTTTTTCAGTGCTTCCTGGACTATAATTTTGGCAATTTCCATAGATGCAGTAAAATCAGCATCATAGGCATAATCACAGAGAGAAAAACCGATTGAAGGAATATGAAACAATGCGCCTTCCATAGCGGCAGACATAGTTCCAGAATATAAAACATTTACAGACGCATTAGAACCATGATTGATACCTGAAACCAAGATATCGGGTTCTCTTTTAAGAATTACCTGACGAGCTAATTTTACACAATCAGCAGGTGTACCTGAACATTGCCAGCCCCAGAACTCATCTTTATAGTTGCATTTTTCTAATCGCAGAGGTTTAGTAATAGAAATCGCATGTCCCATTCCACTCTGAGGACTATCTGGCGCAACAATCACTACCTCACCTATTTCTTTCATAGCGTTTGCCAAGGCGATAATGCCTGGTGCTAAAATACCGTCATCATTACAGACTAATATTACAGGTTTTTTCATATTACATGGCAAATAAAGTAAAATTATGCAAAACCATAGTATTGTATTATGATTAAGGAGATTTATATTGCCAATGGGGTCAGGGTTACTTCCGCATGTATATTTTTTTCAATCAGTCTGCAGAATTCTGAGGAAGGGGAGTACATAAAAATAAAAAAGTCCTGTTCAGGATACTGTGGCAGAAAATAACTTTCTATGTTTTTGTCATAATTACGGGTAATCGTAATAAGGCGGTTAGGTTCTGTAACTTCTGGAAAAGCTATGTAGGTTTCAAACTGTTCATGAATGGCATAGCCCAACAAGTTCCACTTTCTGTATTTTACGAGGTCGTTAAATCCGATAAATTTTTCTCTCATAATATCGTATCTGAACTGCAAAGACAAACAGTTACCCAAAATCCATGCAAAATTAGGCAAACTAAGCGAGGTCTGCACGCCTAATACAGAAACTTCTGGGGTTTCTATTTCCAAATTCTGGCAAGTTTTAAAAACAAGTTCCAAGTGAGCAAAAACTATTCTGGTTGTAAATTAAAATGTTTTTATCTGAATTGTCAAGTGTGTTTTTGAAAAAACATCAGAAATTTTGTGTTTCTGTGTCAGAATAGAGATTATTATTTGATGAATAAAACAAGATTTTGTGGTATAAAAAAGACTGTTTCAAAAAATATCAATTTTCAATCAGTTTTTGAGGAGTAGGCATAAATAAGCCAAAAGGGTCTTCTTCAAAATGTTTGGCAAAATCTTTTTCATAAGAAAGCATACGTACTGCTTCGGGAGTAATATCTCTTGGGTCAGAAAAGCCCATAACGCGGGTTAATTCCATCATATCTTTATGATAGCCGCTGAAATAGTTATGTACGCGGGTAGCTTTTTCATTTAGCACAATACCATGCACCCGCCAGGGTTTGCTCGTGGTAATACCCGTAGGACAATCTCCTGTATGGCACTTTAACGCCTGAATACAACCTAATGAAAGCATAGCCCCGCGTGCAGTATCTATCACGTCTGCCCCATACGCAAAAGCCAAAGCGGCGTGTACAGGAGTAAACAACCTTCCTGATGCACCAATAACTACTCTGTCCCTGATACCTGCTTCTTTGAGTTTCTTATCCAAATAAGCTACACTTTCTACTGCACCACCAAAACCTACATAATTTACGAACAGATTAGGTCCCGCACCGGTTCCTCCGTCTGCACCGTCTAATTGAATAGCATCAGGGCCGTCACCTGTGGCTTTCATTGCTTCTACAAGCATATCTACTTCTTCTAATCTGCCAATACAGAATTTAATACCTACAGGTAACAAGGTTAAATTACGTATCTCTTTAATAAAATCAATCAGTTTAAGAATAGCTTCTTTGGGAGTAGCGGCAATAAGTTCTGCGTGTTGTGGAGGACTAATAACCGCCTTATAAGGTTCAACTTTACGCACAGCCGCAATTTCAGGTGTTACTTTTTCAGCAGGAAGCATACCGCCTACACCCGGTTTAGCCCCCTGACTGATTTTGAGCTGTATCATTTTGATATTGGGATTCTGTGTAACTAATTCTTTGAGTAATTGCCTGTTCAGTACGCGGGTTGGTTTGCCGTCAGGCAAAGTAGCATGGTCGCCGCAACCAAATTTACCTGTACCTATCTGAAAAACCACATCATTGCCAGCTATACCATGAGGTCCGAATCCACCTTCACCTGTATTTACATAGCAGACATCTTTTGCTCCAAAACTTAAACATTCTGCCGCTTTATAGTTCAGCGAACCATAGCTCATTGCAGAAATATTGATAACATTTTTAATCACAAAAGGCTGTATGTGTTTGTGATGCGCGCCTACAACTACCTCGTATGAGGGCTGCGCAATAGTACCCGGAAAATTGAGGTGCAGTATGCGGGCATACGTCACATTTTCTTCATCATTGATGTCTAATTCTGTTCCAAAACTGGTATAGGCTTTTACATCTTTGGCTTTCTGATAAATATAATCTCGTACTATGCGGGGGATAGGTCTGCCGTCTGTATTAGTTTCAATAAAATACTGCAAGATTTTGTCCCTGAAACCTTTTTCTACAATGTATCTTGCCCTGCCTACTGGTCCGTAGATGCGAAGCAAGGCTTTGTCGTCCTGAATAAAAAAGTCATGGATAAAATAAAATCCTATAAAACCAACAAAGCACAGCACTCCTGCCCACCAAGGTAAAAATATAAATGCAGGAACAGTAGCTATCAGACAAAAAACAGATAACCACATGACAGGTTTTTGTAAGGGCGGATTGTAATAAAACGGCACCAAGGCTTTGTCTTTGCCAAGTTTGGCTATTCTGTCCGCGAATTTTTTTCCTTCTTTTGAGATATTGTACCCCATAACTGTAAAATGTTAAAAAATGAATAGAATAGTTAAAATTAAGAATTTTCGGATAACATGCAAATAAACAACAGATTTTTCCGTGAGATTTTTTTGCTGTATTTGACTATGTGAGGTAGGCGGAGGTTTGGGTACACTATCGCTACTCAATGACCATAAATATGCCGACCTGAACACTGTGAGGAATTAATCGCAAAAATCAGCAGTACCATTTTTAATATCCCCTTTTGATAATACCATGACCAATGAGAGCATCTGTGTATTGGTCTTTTGGGTGATTATCTAGGATAATTTCTATGTGATGTATAATTTCAGGGGTTAAAGATATTTCTGTGGCTTTGGCATTTTCTGTTACCTGTTCAGGGCGGGAAGCACCTATAATACAGCTTGTTACGGGGGCTTTGCGCAAGCACCATGCCAAAGCTAACTGTGATACCTTACAACCTAATTCATCTGCTATGGACTTTAAGGCATTTATTTGAGTATAAAACTTATCTGTCAGGCGTTTTGTGGGAAACATTTTACCCATTTTTTCATCAGCTGCGCGGGAATTTTCTGGTACAGGATTTTCTTTGGTGTATTTGCCTGTCAGTAAACCCTGTGCAAGGGGAGAATACACTAAAAGTCCCAGACCTTCTTCTTCGCATACGCTCATTACGTCTACTTCAAGAGAACGATTTAACATATTGTAAATAGGCTGATTGGATATAGGTTTTGTCCAATTGTGTTTTTCACAGATACGGACAGCATTAAGAATCTGTACGGCTGTCCATTGGCTTACTCCCCAGTAGAGAATTTTACCTTCTTCAATCAGGCGGTGCATAGCATAGCAAGTTTCTTCTAAAGGAGTGTCTATGTCGTATCTGTGGCACTGATAGAGGTCTATGTAATCTGTATGCAGACGGGTTAGACTGGCTTCACAGGCATTTCGGATATGTCTTGCAGAAAGTCCTTGCGTCATAAAATGGTCGCTCATAGGTCCGAATACTTTGGTAGCTAAAATAACTTCATGCCTGTTTTTGGTTTTAAGATACGTACCTATTACTTTTTCAGTTTCTCCGCGGTTGTATACGTCGGCTGTATCTATTACGTTTATTCCTAACTCAATGGCTGTATCCAGGCACTGAAAGGCTACGGCATTATCAACGCCCAGTCCATAGGTAAGCCAACTTCCTATACTAATTTCACTTATTATTAAGCCAGATTTTCCTAATTTACGGTATTTCATGAAAACAAAAATACAGATTTATCCTACAAATTTACCAGAGTATCAGTTTTCTTTCTTTGAGAGAGTATTCCAGCAGATGACCATTCTGCAAAGTAATATACACAATTTCGCTTTCTGTTTTTGTAACCGTACCTTTGAGAATTTCTTCGGATTCTATTGTGCCGTTGGAATCAAAGTATTTTCTGTGGGTTACATTTTCGTCTTCACAGATAACTTCAATGCGGTATCCGCACCAGCCCTGCTCATCTTTGTTAAAGTATCCTTCCAGTTCTTTATAGGCTTTAAAAGCTGTCATAATCAGTTTAGCATTTGTTTGGCTTTGGGCATTACTTCTAATGCTTTTTGAATAATTTCATCATGTTGTGCGGCTACATAAGCACGTCCTTCACGCCCAAATAAACGAAGGGCAATAAGTTCTTTAATAGTTTCTTTGAAGCGACTCTGTGCTTTTTTGAAGCCATCAGGGTTTTGTTTTACATTGGCTTTGCTAGCCATCGCAACAAGTTCATCAAGCATTTCTTTGGTAACCTCAAATTTTTTGTCAAACGTCTTTATGTCTGTGTACTTTGTTTTGAGTTCAGGGTGTTTTTCAGTATACTGAATAGAAAAATCTGTAAAAACGCCGCTTAAATACATTTCTTGTGCGTATATACTGAACCATGCGGTATCGGGTTCTACATAATAATCAGGGAGAATACCACCACCACCGAATACAGTTCTGCCTTTGGCAGTTTTATATTTAAGAGAATCGGGAATTTTGTCCGGTTTGGAAAAATCTATTTTTTCTTTTAGTCTTTCACTGCCCTTGTACGGGGTTTGAATACATCTACCTGATGGTGTATAATACCGCGCTACGGTTAATCGCATAGCAGAACCATCAGAGAGCATTTTTTCACTTTGTACTAATCCTTTTCCGTGCGTTCTGCGTCCTACAATAAGTCCTCTGTCTAAATCCTGAACAGCACCAGAAAATATTTCAGAAGCAGAAGCTGAACCTTCATCTACAAGAACTACTATGGGTTTGTTTTCAAACAGACCGCCCCCGCTTGCTCTGTATTCTTTTTTGCCGTCAGTGCGTCCTTTGGTGTATACAATAAGTTTGTTGGCATCAATAAACTCGTCTATCATGTCTACTGCCTGTCCCAGATAGCCGCCAGGGTTGCTGCGTAAATCCACAATAAGGTTCTGGCAGTTGCTTTGCTGTAATTTTTTAATGGCATTCACCATTTCCTGATGGGTATCTGCGGAGAAACGGGTAATATGCATGTACCCTGTCTGTTCATTAAGCATATAACTGACTTCTACGCTATTAAGAGGTATTTTTGCACGAGTAATGTTAAATTCTAATAATTCTTTTACTCCTCTGCGTTTAATAGTAACTTTTACTTTTGTACCTCTAGGTCCCCGCAGTGCCTTGAATACCATTTCGTTTTTTATGCCAATACCTGCAAAGTTTTTGTCATCTACCTTGATGATTCTATCCCCAGGTTTGATGCCTAATTCTTCACTTGGTCCGCCTACAATAGGACTAACTACAAAAACCGTATCTTCTATAATGTTAAACTCAACACCAATTCCGTCAAAACTGCCTTGTAAATCTTCCTGTTTGGACTGTAATTCTTTAGCAGGAATATAAATAGAATAAGGGTCAAGGGGTTTTAGCATACCTACAACCGCATTGTCTAATACGGTTTCTTCATCAACAGGGTCTACATAATAATAACGAACAAAATTAAATACTTCCTGTAATTTATTCAGTCCTTTGATGTGTTTGGTTTGCTTGGGATTTTGCATTTTATACCCTACTAACATGCCCAGTGTAACAAATACAGCAGCTAATAAAGCTATTTTTGTACTTTTAGTTTTCATCTTTGTAAATAATTTGTAAAGATACAAAGTTTTTCAAAAAACTTGTAACTTGCGGGCAGATTTATATCCTATATGGCAACAAATAGAACATTAACTATCATCAAACCTGACGCTGTAAGTGCAGGCAATACAGGTAACATTATTAACGACATTATTAAAGCAGGTTTCAAAATTGTAGCTATGAAATTAGTACATCTTACTGCCGAAGAAGCAGGAAAGTTCTATGAAGTACACAAAGAACGCCCCTTCTACAAGGATTTAGTAAGTTTTATGTCTTCAGGACCTATCGTTCCTATGATTTTGGAAAAAGAAAACGCCGTAGCTGATTTTCGTAAACTTATCGGAGCTACTAATCCTGCTAATGCAGAAGAAGGTACTATCCGCAAAAAATATGCTACTAATGTAGAAAAAAATGCTATTCATGGTTCTGATTCAGACGAAAATGCTAATATAGAAAGCCGTTTTTTCTTTGCCGTTACAGAAGAGGTATAGTCTTTTCATTTTTCAGATAGATAAAGGTATAGTAAAAACCTTGTAGCTCAAAAGATACAAGGTTTTTTTTATATGTTTTTGTAATCTTGAAATAAAGCTAAACTGTATATCTAATGCTAAAAAATTGTAAGCATTATGTATCAATAAAAGTATAACTGTTAAGAAATCTGAAATACTTACATATACTTGACTTCAATTTTTGTTATCAATTTCATATATTTGTAGTCATGAAAAAGAACTCACCTGATAACGATTTAACTTTTGAAAAAATATGGCTATTGTTTCAAGAAACCGATAAAAAATTTCAAGAAACCGATAAAAAGTTTCAAGAAACTGATAAAAAGTTTCAAGAAACTGATAAAAAGTTTCAAGAAACCGATAAAAAGTTTCAAGAAACCGATAAAAAGTTTCAAGAAACCGATAAAAAATTCAAGGAAGCAGCCAAAAAATTAGGACAATTAGAAGAATTATTTGTTGGGCAGTGGGGAAAACTTACAGAAGCCCTTGTAGAAGGTGAATTAGTTAAGATATTAAGAGAGCGCAATATAGATGTTACAGGTGTAAGTTCTAGAAGGTATAAGCTATTTGAAGGTAAAGAATATGAATTTGATTTAATTGCAGAAAATGGCAATGAATTGGTTGTAGTTGAGGTTAAAACTTCATTATACCAAAAACATATAGACCATTTTATAGATAAACTCAAAAAATTTAAGAATATTTTTCCGCAGTACAAGAATTACAAAATATATGGTGCAGTTGCCTTTATTAAAAGCGGAACAGAAGTACGAAAATATGCCTATAAAAAAGGTTTATTTGTTATTAGAGCAGTAGGAGAGAGTGCTAAAATTATCAATGATGAGAAATTTAAACCCAAAGAATTTTAGTTAGACAATTTATCTACTTCAAATTTGTATGATGATTAACCTTATTGAAATCGCAAATTAGCTTTTTGAGTAGTTAAAATTTAACTATGTATTATACCAGTAATACCAAATAAAAATTGTATTTTTGAACAAATGATACGCTTATCTTTTTGTTTCACTTTATTGACGGTTATATTCTATGGGTATGCACAAACTACACAAATCATGCCTATACCTGTAAGCCGCATGCCTGACCTGCCGCAGGGGCATGTTACTTTTATGTATGAGGAATTAAATATTTATTTGGAAAACCCAGATGTAAATACAAACAGTACAAAATTGCTCAACAGTATGATAAGCAGGGATTTTGTTAATACAGCTAAACCCTACATAGTAGTATTCAGCAGTCAGCATACGCAAGCAATGGTGGAAGAACAAACTGAAAAACTTCTTAAAAAATGGGATTTTGAAAATAACTATCCATACGACTATTTGTTAATTCTATCAGATTTTTCACCTAAATTGGTATTTGGAAAGCATATTTTATCTAATGCTATAACATCTAATGTTATTTATGCAACCATTGAACCCCTATGGAAATCCAACCAGGCAACAACCTATACTAAATTGTCTGCAATCATAAAAAATCTTAAAAACTTGAATATAAGTGCTGATATGTCCCATTCCGAAGATTATCTCTCAAAATGGGATAAAGTGTACTTTTTTAATTACAGTAAAAACGTTTCTGAAAAACAGGAAAGATACCTTAATAAACTATTAGAAGAAACCTATCGCAAAGAAAATATCCGTTTTTGGATAATATCAGGTACAAGTTCAAAAAATAAGGACATACTCGCTGAACTTCTTCAAAAAGCGGACTTTAATACTCATACAAATCAGGTGATTATAGCCATAAATTCAGATATTTTTGGATTAAGTATTATACTTACCAAAGATTTACAAGCTAATTGGAGTACAGCCGCTGAAAATCAAGTTAAACAAACAGCAGAATTTTATTATGATAAAGGTTGGTATTATGACGCTATCAAAGAAAGTTTTTTAATGACAAAACAAGAGTTGTTTTATAAGAATACTTCGGTTAGATACCAAGAAGAGCAATTGAGGTTAAATGACCTTGTAAAGCAAACAAAAAACTATAATACTACTATTAGACTACACAAAATGCTTTTTTGGATAATAGCTATTATCTTAATTTTTCCTTTGTTATGGGCTAAAAAATACATTCAAAATAGATTCTCAAAAGAACCTGTAAAAAAACTCAATGATATGAAACTTGTTCTTGGAATAGGATATGCCATTTTACTAATCATAACAGGAATAAGTATTGTAATGTACACCCCTTTATTTTATGTAGAAACTTCCGTTTCAAAGGTTATTACCAGTACATTAACATGGATGTTGATTTACTTATCTGTACTTTTAATTTTGTTTAATACAAAAGCCATTGAGCATAGTCGTAGTGTCAAGACCTTATTTATTTGCACTACTATTTTGTACTTTTTTTCTGTTCCTGCAAACTATTTCTTTTTCTTCCAAGATGAAATGATATTGAATAATACATCTTCGGGTAGAGATTTAATGAATGTTATTTTGGTAATAGTATTAGGTGTTTTTATTGTAAATAAGGTTGATAAAAAACAACGCTTTGATACAGCAGTAAATACTATGGCTTACTCTTACAAACAGGGTACAGAATCTATTCGTAAAGGCTTTGGAAACAGAGAATATGTAAGTAAATATATCCCAAAATAAATAAGCTATTTTTGTATTTACCAAGTATATGCGAGTATTTCAGTTTCGCTATTTGTTTATTTTTTTAGTTTTATGTGCTTTTGTTATCATAGCATATAAAGCGTATATTCTTTCTTTCACGCATGATGAGGCATTAAGCTATTTTCTCTCCAAAAATATAAACTTCATACTCAATAATTCATCTAACATACACTACATAAACAGTTTATGGCTTTTTATGGGGCAAAACATAAGCAAAAATGAACTCTGGTTAAGATTACCTAATGTATTCTCATTTATTTTATCTGCTTTTGCTGTATACAATTTAATTCAGAAAAGAGAAAAAAGCCCATTTATTTTGAAAATATTTTTGATTCTGTTTGTATTTAATCCACTGCAAATAGAATTTTTTTCTCTTGCACGCGGGTACGGGCTTTCTAATGCTTTTTTACTATGTGCTTTGTGTTATCTGACCGAGTTGCCTGAAAATACTACAAATTTTCAG
Organism: uncultured Bacteroidia bacterium; assembly: GCA_938028625.1. GTDB lineage: Bacteria > Bacteroidota > Bacteroidia > JANWVE01 > JANWVE01 > JANWVE01. The sequence goes on from CALIZB010000112.1 coordinate 10,100, forward strand.
TCTTTTTATAAGAACTTTGTGAATTATAGTGTTTTTGCCTTACTAGCTCTATATAGTAATTTTACAGTTCTAAATTTCGTCCTTCTTGGATTGAGTATGTATGCCTATTTTTACCGCAAATATTACAGGTACCATATTATTGATAAAAGACAAAAAGTAAAAATATATCTTTTAAGTATATTTCTTTTTTTTGCTTTGTACAGAGTATTTGCGCTTAAAAAAGCTAAAGAACTATACTATGGAACAGACACCTTAATAGAAGGCGTTTATTTAAGCGTCAGGTCAATGACATATTCTAATAGTATAATTCTTTGTTATACAGTTACTTGTTTTTTATGTTTGTTTTTTGTATTGTTTGTGTTGTATGGTTTTAACTCCAAAAAAAGAGAGATAAATGATACTCGTATAGTATTGTTTTTGTTATCTGCAAGCGTAGTTTTAATACTTATTCAGGGACTTGTTTTTAAGAATAAATATTTTGCAGATAGAACAGCTTTACCTTACTTTTTGGTATTTGGTATAGTATTTTACCTTATAAGTTATGAAGTTTATGAGTGGATAGATCGTAAAAAAATAATTCATAGAATTATTACAACAACTTTCATTTTCTTGCTGTCAGTTATGCTTGCATATAATCATGTAAGGTATTTTTCTTTGAACAAAACAAAACTGTGGGCGTATGATTATCACACAAAAACAGTCATGCAAAGGATTAAAAACAGAATAGAATTTTCTGATAGTACGCCAAATACTATATCTAACCACTGGCTTTTTACTTTTGCTATTAACTTTTACATAGAAAAATACAAACTTGATATCCCTCTTACAGACAAATCGGGTATAAAAGAAGGAACTACTTATATTTACACATACAACAAATATGAACCTACTACATATAAATACAATTTAATTGCTGATTTTTCAGATATTTGTACGATATTGCTGGTAAGAAATAATTCTAATGATGTAAAATTCTGATTTTATAGAAAGAGGTTTTATGTTGTTATCTTCCAAAGCGTAACATTTGTACAGCGCTAAGATAATCTGCTCTTCCTCCAATAGGACGGTAGTACACTAAAACCGTATAAAAATTCTGACATTCAGAATAATTGTTTTCTATAATAGTGTGATTTACAGTGTTATCTTTAATATTTTTTGTTACATACAAATAATCATAAATACCTTGTTTAAGCAGAATTTTACTTTGATAAACTTGGGTAATATCATCATATTGCATTTTGTTTTCAGGGCGAAGTTGCCAATCTGTAAATGCACCTACTACATACACATCATTATCAGGGAAGGGTTCAGAATTAAGGGTAAAAACTACGGTTTGATATTCGCAGGCTATGTCAGGGTCTCCTTTGCGTCCCTGTACATCTATATAAAACAAGCCATTAAAATCAATGAAAGTAACAAATTTTTGTCGGCTTCGGGGCATATCTGTAAATAAAACCGCAAAAAACATACTGTCCTGCTGATATACCTTGCGTACCTGATTGCTGTACTGCGTTATAGAACGTACATCTGCTCTTCTGAACTCATTTATGGCATCAAAAGTAAGATTGCTTGCAAAGCCGTCATACGTAAAGGTAGTGTCTGAAATAATAGTGGGGCGAGTAACTTCTATCATTCTATCCCAACGGTGATTTTGTAGTATTTTTACTTTCAAATCCTGAATAGGAAACATCATTTTTTTGCGTATCCTACTAAATCCTATACTCATGTCTATTTGGTGTGCTTGGCTACGTAGGTTAGCACTGGCGGCTATGTTCACACTACCACTAACGAATACCGTTTGGTCAGATACTAAAAAACGGCGGGTAAGAATAAGGTCATCTTCATCTTGATTACGAAAAACCTTCAAAATATAATTTCCAGGTAGTTTTATGCCCAAATTTTCGTTTGGAAAGCTATATTGATAGTGTACATACGGCGTAAGCGTACCGATAGAACTCCTGAAATTAGTAATAATATCATTATTCAGGCTGGTAAGGTATTCGTTAGGTATCAATCCTGATTCTTGCCAGTCATGAGTACAATGTACTACGGTTACATAAAAATTTTCTGCATTACCATTAAGTACATCAAATTCTAACGTAAGTTGCCCCATTTGATTTAAGAACAAAATTGGGTAGCTTAATTGCTGATTTTCTTGATATAACTGTACTGTTTTGATATTTTTTTCATACGTAGCATCAATGTATTGTATTTTTTTTTGGGAAGGGTTATTAGTATTGTTTTGGTTGTTTCGTTTCTTTTTTTGTGCCAAAGCAGGTTGTATAAGTGCTATTACTAATACAAAAAGCACTCGTGCATAAATGTTCATATCTTGGCAAA
>CALIZB010000113.1 GCA_938028625.1 uncultured Bacteroidia bacterium
TTCCTGCGCTCGTGTAAATATGGGTAGGATTTGCATTTGTACTAGTATTTCCATCACCAAAATTCCAGAAGTAAGCGGTTATAGGGTCTTCTAAGGGGGAACTACTTGTACTCGTGAAAGTAGTTATACTATTTTGGCAACCAATATTTACCGTAAAATTAGGGGTTGGACCAGGAGAGTAAAAAACTGCTTTTTCAATAGTATCTTTACAATTTTGGCTTGTTGTAACGATTAGACGAACGTTATAAGTTCCTGGAGAGGCATAAGAGTGAGTAGGATTCGGTAGATTAGAGTTGTTACCATCATCAAAATCCCAATCATATTGAGTAATGACACCCCCTGAAACCGTGGAAGTAGAAGTAAATTGAATAGTTTTACCGATACAAGCATTCGAGTAATTGAAATTAGCGGTGGGTAAAGGATAAATAGTGATGCTATCCGAATAAAATCGGAAGTTGAAGGGATTGTTATAACTCATTAAATCCACAATTTTGGTACCTTGTGTAGTATAATGATAAGTAGGAGGATTAAACAATTTAGAACTAGAAAGAGAAGCAATATTAGGTTCAGGGAAAATGAAATGCACTAATGAATCCGTAGTTCTATCTACAAAAAACAAATGCCAAGTAGAATTTTCTTTGATGAGTTTCATGCCGCGTATATCGGTCATACCAGTAAGGGCAGGCGCGGCAACAATATTGGAGGAAATACTATTTAAAGCCTTATCAGAAAAAATTACTCTTCTATAATAATTACTTAAAAATTGCCCAAATCCTATCCAACGATTAGCGTCATAAGCTATATCTATATAAGAAATCCATACATTTGATAAATTACCCAATGGATTTACAAATTGTAATGGAGAATTAAAATCTACAGGAAAATCTACTTTGAAGATTGTAGGAGCGTTATGAGGTCCATGACAACCTAACACTCTCAAGGTATCACAATCTACTATCGTTTTTAAACCCGTTATAACGGCACTGGCATTTGCTAATGAATGAGTTTTTACATGAGTTAGCGAAGTAGACAAATTCATACCGATTTCAAAAATAGCAAATGTATTATTAGAATTGGCTACTATCAAATACCATTTTCCATTAAAATAAGCTAAATCTATGTTACGAGAATTGGTTACTCCTGTTAGTATAGGAGAATTGGTTACTGTGGGAGTATTAGTGATACTGCTACCAAAATTAAAAATAAGCACTCTGTTATTAGCATTTCCGAGATAACCAAACCAATTATTTCCATCAAAAGCAACAGCAAAGTTTGATAAAGTGCTTCCACTAATCAAGCTAAAAGTGCCTAGTACGGTGCTTGTTGGCATATTCATTAAAGAATTACCAAAATCTAATCGCACTAACCCAACCGTAGAACTTAAAGTAAACCCATAATAATTCCCTGAAATTTCATCTTTTACAATATTTAAACCTCTTGCATCAAGGATATAGTACCCCGGCAAACGTATAGGAGTATTCATTAAATCTCCCGTAGAAAAATCCCACTCCTGTTTTATAGCACCGACGGTTTGGTTTTGAATTTGTGTTTCTCCACAAGTAGGATTCTGTAAAAAAGTAAACTGTGGATTATGACATTGAGCAAGCAAATTTTTATAAAATCCTATTAAACAGATTAAGGCAAAAAGTTTTTTTAGCATTTCGTTCAAACTTCACAACGAAATTAGTAATTTTTTTTATTATATTTGCAAACTACTAAAAAATAATTTTATGAAGTACGCTTTGGGTGTATTGTTTATACTACTATGTTGTTTGATACAAGCAAAAGACTTACCTATATTTCTGCAAAATAAAGGACAATGGCATTCTGATATTTTATATCGTGCTCAACTTAAATCTGCGGAATGGTTTTTACAGGAGAATGCTTTCTCTTTCCTTTTGATTGACTACCGCAAAGCCACTGAATATTGTAATCCCCATCAAGAACACAAACATTGCAATCATGAAGCAGAATACGGTTTAAGAGCTACTCAAAAACCTATTGAATTACCTTATCAATTTTTTCAACAGCAATTCCTTAATACCCTCAAACCCTCTTTCAAAGAAGAATTCCCTTCTGAAACGCAATTTAATTTTTTTCAAGGAAATGACCCTAAATATTGGCGTGCAGGAATTCATGCTTTTGCTTCTATTACCTACCAAAATCTCTACCAAGGAATTGATATGCAAGTTCATACTACCAATAACGAACTACACTATGACTGGATTATCCACCCTCATGCTAACCCTCATCAAATTCAATGGACTTACCACCATTTAAAACCCACTTTAACCCATGAAGGTATCCAAATCAAGTTGGATTATATTTCTTTCACAGAAAAAAATCCACTTGCTTGGCAAATCATTGACGGTAAAAAAATTTATGTAAAAGTATCCTTCAAAAAAAACGCTGATAAGTTTACTTTTGATTTAGGAAATTATAATCCTCAATACGATTTAATCATAGACCCTATCCTGATTTTTTCAACACTTACTGGCTCTTTTGCTGATAACTGGGGCTTTACTGCCACTTTTGACTTATTCGGTAACGCTTATTCTGGCGGCAATGTTGCAGGTAACGGTTTCCCCACTACTATAACCAGTTTTCAAGCTAACTATCAAGGAGGTATCAATCAGTTCCCTGCTACTAACTCTTTATTTTATAACTCGGATATTGCTATCATCAAATACAACTCCACAGGTAACCAAAGATTATATGCTACGTATATTGGTGGTTCGGATAACGAGCAACCGCATAGTATGATTACTGATGACAAAGGTAATCTTTATATTTTGGGGGCTACTCGCTCTGCAAACTTTCCTATTACAGCTAATGCTTTCCAAACCCAATTTGGGGGATTTATTGATGCCGTTGTAATAGTTTTAGATAGTACAGGCTCCAACTTGATAGGCTCAACTTTCGTTGGTGGTAGCGGAATGGACGGCGTCAATAATTATATTAACAACTCACAACTTTACTATTACTATGCTGATGATGCACGCGGCGAAATCCAATTAGATAACAACGGTAATATCCTTATCGGTACTTGTACCCGTTCCTCAAATTTACCCATTACAGCAAACGCCTTCCAAACTACTTTACAAGGTATCCAAGATGGTATGATAGCCAAATTTAGCCCTGATGTTTCCGTTGCTTATTACCTTTCTTATTTCGGGGGAAACGGCAATGATGCTATTTATGGTATTACCAAAAATGATTCTGGGCAAGTTTATTTCTCTGGAGGTACCACCAGTACCAATTTGCCTACTACACAAGGCACCATCAGCCCTAATTATAACGGCGGAGTTGCCGATGGATTCGTATTTCTTTTAGATACCAGTTTTCAAATATTAGCGGGAACTTATATCGGAACCAATGCTTATGACCAAACCTATCTTTTACATCTAGACGAAAACAGCAATGTTTATGTAACAGGTCAGACCAGTGGTAATTATCCTGTTACTGCTGGCGTTTTCAACATCCCTAACGGCGGGCAATTCGTTACCAAAATCTCTCCTGATTTATCACAGATTATATACTCTACAAGATTTGGTAAAGGAGATGGAACCCCCGAACTAGGAATTACGGCTTTATTAGTAGATAAATGCGAAAATGTTTACGTAGCAGGATGGGGAGGCACAGTTGCCAGTAATGTAGGAGGAAACGGAGAAAATATAGCAGGAATGGTAACTACTCCTGGTGCCTTCCAAACTACTGCTCCCAATGGTAGTGATTTTTATTTTATTGTTTTCCAAAAAAATGCCGCTGCATTAGCTTATGCAACCTACTTCGGTGGTAATATCGCTGACGAACATGTGGACGGTGGAACCTCCCGCTATGATGTCAATGGAATTGTTTACCAATCCGTTTGTGCTAATTGTGGTGGTTTACAAAATTTCCCCGTTACTCCAGGAGCCTTCTCCACCGTGAACAATAGCTCGAACTGCAATAATGGTCTATTCAAATTTGATTTTTTAGTCTCTAATGCAGTAGTTGCACAATTCAATATGAATACCAATTCTTACTGTACGCCCTCAGCGGTTTCTTTTAATAATTTTTCTTTAAACTCTACCTCCGTCTTATGGGATTTTGGAGACAACACTACTTCTACTAGCTTTAACCCACCCCCCCATGTTTATACACAACCCGGTACTTACGAAATTACTTTGATTGTTACCAATCCTAATAGCTGTAATATTAACGATACTATCAAAAAAACTATCACCCTCTACGAAAAAGTTACCGCGCAATTTACGGATACCTGCGG
>CALIZB010000114.1 GCA_938028625.1 uncultured Bacteroidia bacterium
GTTAAGATGGTCATTATAGCGTATTTGATGTTAGCAGGCATATTTGATGTGATAAGTGAAAGAGAAGTACAAAGCGGTGGCTACCCTGATTTGATGTTATTCAAAAGACCGAGTAATCCTTACGAACATCATGAATTTGTGATAGAGTTAAAATACCTTAAAAAAGAACAGGCTAATGAAGTAGAAAAAACCATGCATGAAGCCAAAGAGCAAGTACTATCCTACTACAAACAAGATAAAACCTTACAAAACAGACCCTATTTACATGTATTAGCCGTAGTAGCGGTAAAAGATGAGTTGTATGTACAAAAAGTAGAACATTGACTATAAAAAAACACGGTAGTTTTTATACAATATGGATAACGTTATTATGCAAAATAAAACCCTTCAAAACAAGGCGAAGTTTAAGCATTAAACACCTAAACAATAATTTTTCTATTTTTGTATTGCTATTTATTTTACTTTTGGCAAAAAATTGGAATGTATTCAGGTATGAAAAAGTTCATCATATTATTGAGTGTATTCTGTACGGTTTATACCATGCAGGCACAGCAAAGTAAAATTACCAATGCTGGTATTCATATCAATAATGCAGAGTTTGAAGAAGCTCTTAATGATATAAATACCGCTCTTGCGAATGAGAGTACCAAAAATGACCCTAAGGCGTTTTTGTACAAGGTAAAGGCTTTGATAGGTATTTCTAATAATCCTAAACTTGCTGCAAAATATCCTAATGCAGCTGAGGAAGCCTATTTAGCCTACAAAAAATGCCAAGAAACAGACACCAAAGGTAAATATAAAGATGACCTTAAATCTTATCAAATGCAAATATCTTTGGCTATGTTCAATTCGGCTATTACAAATATGAAAGAAAAAAAATATAACGAAGCCAAAGAAAAGTTAAAAAAAGTAACTGATATTAACCCATTAGATGTAAAAAACCCATTTTCTTTGCAATATTATGCTATGCTAGGACAAGCCGCTTATTTTGACAATGATATGGCATTAGCCAAAACTATACTCTCCCAGATGGTAGAAAAAAATGCTGAAGACCCTACTGCTTACTTAACTTTGGCTAACATTTACAACCAGGAAAAAAACTTTGACCAAGCACTCTCTATCTTACAAAAAGGTAAATCTGTCAATGAAGCTCTTATAGGTAAAATCAATAAAAGTATAGACAGCGTAAAAGCTACCAAAGGATTTAATGAAAAAAACCCCACATATAAATTCCTTAAAGAAGGACTTGACGCCTGTATTGCAGGAAAAGTCCGTATGCGTAATGAGGAATTTAATATCTATATCCGTCAGGGTACTATTGACCAGAAAATGAATGAACTCAAACAGGAAGTAGAAAAAGACCCTAACGACGTAGCCCTCCGCTATCTTTATGGCAAGGTTTCTGAACCCAAAGACAAAGACAATGCAGAAATCAATGCGTTCAAAAATTCTATTGAACAGTATAAAAAAGTGATTGAACTTAATCCCACTTATTTTGATGCTTTATACGACTTGGGCGCTATCTATCTCCGTGAAGGCAAACGCCTGCATGATATTGCCGAAGAGACTTTTCTTAAAGATAAAGCTAAATCCGAAGAACTAGAAAAATCTTCCAAAGAACACTTTAATATCGCTCTGGAATACCTGGAAAAAGCTAATGAACTACAACCTCGTAATACAGACCTTGTGAATGCACTCCGCAGTTTATACATCAACAACAACCAGATGGACAAAGCCCAACTGGTAAAATGCCGCATTGACCCCAACTGTTCCAACCGTGTGTATTCTCGCAAACAATTAGAAAACATGCTTATTGGCAAGAAAAGAGAAGTTGTAACCCAAGAAATCGGTAATCCCAAAGACCCAAGTGGCAAAAAAAATGCCGATGGAACAGTTTCTGTATTCTATGAAAAAATTAGCTACGATGGGGATAATTTCAAAAATCCTGATGCTATGATGGAAGTCGTTTTTGAAGGTGTAAAAGTTAAAGAACTTAAATTCCAATAGTTTTATCGCATAAATTACAAAAGGTGTGGAAAAGCCACACTTTTTTGTTTAGTTCAAGTTTTATTGAAAAAATGCTACTCCTATTAGCTTAAAATTATTTCATTTAAGAAAAACCTTATTTGCATTTCGGCTTCGCTCAATGTATCACTTGCCGAACCACGCTCACCGAACAAATAAAAGTTTTTGATATTTTTCATATGAAAATCATTTTTGATGAAAAAATATGCAAAAAAGTATAATTTAATCTTATTTTAACATACTGGCGGCTATGCCAGATGCTATATTTTCACCGTCAATAGCTGCAGAAACAATACCACCTGCATAGCCTGCACCTTCTCCACAAGGATACAAATTATGTATCTCGGGGTGATGTTTTTTTTCTGCATCGCGCGGTATACGCACAGGTGTAGAAGTACGTGACTCCGTAGCTACTAATTGTGCTTCTTTTGTGATATAACCTTTCATTTGCTTGCCAAAAGCTAAAAAAGCTATTTTTAACCTATTTGTAACAGAAAATGGTAAAATATCCCATAAATTGACACTTTTTAACCCAGGAATGTATGAAGTTGAATTAAGTGATGTAGAAGTTTTATGATGTATAAAATCGGTTAATCTTTGTGCAGGTGCTATTTGATTTCCTCCACCTGCGGTATAACAAGCAATTTCTACGCTTTTTTGAAATTCTAATAAGCGTAAAGGGCTTTTACCTTGAATGTCTTGCGGTTCTATGGCTACTACTATGCCAGAATTAGCAAAAAAAGAATCTCTTTTAGATGGTGACATACCATTGACAACTATCTCCTCTTGTGTAGTAGATGCAGGTACAATAAATCCGCCTGGACACATGCAAAAAGAAAAAACACCTCTACCTTCTACTTGATACACACAGCTATACGAAGATGCAGGTAAATACTTACTTCTTGGATTTTGATGATAACGAATGTTATCAATTATACTTTGGGGATGCTCTATTCTCACACCTAAGGCAAAAGGTTTAGCTTCTATACTATATCCGTTTTGTGCAAACCATTGATAAATATCTCGTGCAGAATGCCCTGTGGATAAAATTATGTGTTCTACGGGATATTCTAATTCTGTTTGTGTTGGAATGTGTTCTATCAATATGGACTTTACTTTATTTTCTTGAATAAAAAAATTCTTTACCCAATGCTCAAAGTGTATTTCTCCCCCTGATTGAATAATAGTATCTCGTATATTTTGAATAATTTTCGGGAGTTTGTTTGTGCCGATATGCGGGTGTGCGTCAATAAGAATATCGGGTGAAGCGCCATGCTGTACAAAAATTTGTAGTATTTTGTGAACATCTCCTCTTTTATTGCTACGTGTGTATAATTTCCCGTCAGAATACGTACCTGCACCGCCTTCTCCAAAACAATAGTTACTATGTATATTAACTATACCTTTTTTATTGATATTCGCTAAATCTATTCTACGACTGCGTACATCTTTACCACGTTCAAAAATAATGGGTTTTATGCCTAATTCTATCAAACGTAAAGCCGCAAATAAGCCCGCAGGTCCTGCACCAATAATAACTACTTTGTGTTTAGCATTGTGTACATCAGGATAGGTGATAATAGAACTTTTATTTTCAGGAAATTCATTGATGTAAATGCGTAGTTTTAATACATATACAGGACTTTTACCTCTGCTATCAATAGAACGTTTTAGGATTTGAATAGAATATATCTCTTCTTTTCTCAAATCAAACTGTTGAGAAATACTTTGTTTCAAATCTAACCCATCAGAACTCAATTCAGGATTTATTTTGATTTCTTTTTCTACAATCATATAAGTATAAGATTAAGTTTTTTAATAACTTAGCATGCACTTGAATAAATTTTTACTAACTTTGAACCCTTAAAACTATTATGAAATTAGAAAAAGTATTTGAGAAAAATCAAGAGTGGATAGAAAAAAAATTATCCATAGACCCAGGGTACTTTCAAAAGTTGTCAAAAGGTCAAAACCCCGAAATTTTATACATTGGCTGTTCAGACAGCCGAGTAACCGCAGAAGAGTTAATGGGACTTGAACCTGGAGACGCTTTTGTTCACAGAAATATTGCTAATCAAGTAATTCCTATTGATAGCAATATCAATGCGGTTATTCAGTATGCAGTAGAATACTTACATGTAAGACATATTGTTGTATGCGGTCATTATGAGTGTGGCGGTATAAAAGCCGCATTAGAACCCAGCGACATGGGACAGCTAAATAGTTGGCTAAAAACAATTCGTGATGTATACAGATTACACCGTAAAGAGTTAGATGCTATACAAAATGCCCAAGAAAAATTTGACCGATTAGTAGAATTAAACGTACAAGAGCAGTGCCTTAACGTAATGAAAATTGACCACGTACAACGTTCTTGGTACAAAACAAAGCTACCTAAAATTCACGGCTGGGTATTTGATGTTAGAACAGGTAAAATTATAGATCTTAAAATAGATGTAGAAAGAGAATTTAATGAGTTAATCAGCATATATGGATTAAATATAACCGAAGAGTAAGATAAAATCTGTTCCGTAGTTTTTACTAAATAAAGTAAAGTAGACTAAGTACATTACTTTTTATCTTTTGGTAAAGGCATACCTGCTACTAACCATGTAGCATATACTTCGGCTAAACTCCATACATTCCGTCTATATATTTCAGGATTTGCTACACAATAAGAAAGAAACGCTTGTACATCTTGTATGCTTGTCATTTCCATAGCATCAAAGAGCATTTTGCCTTTGTATTTGCATTCCTTAGTAATTTTTTGATTTTGACTATCATTCTGTGCGTTCATAGCTTTACCTATAAACTGTACGTTTTCTGCCATTTTCTTATAAATCCCATCAGCTTCTGCTTCACTCATAAGAGGATTACCAAAAAATTTACAGGGATTTTGAGTTTTCTCATCAATACCTGAAAAATAAATAGCTTCTTTAAAAGTCTTGAAAAGCAGGTGCTGGGTTTCGTTTTTATTCGCTTTTATAGTAAGTTCCAAATACACATTTGTATCTTTTTTAGAAAAAGTATTTTTGTCCTCCTTGCATAAAGGCAAAATAGTAACGTGAAAGATATGGTCAGAACCTACGGGTTTAATAGTTTTTATAGTAGGCGAAGAACGTAAAGTTAACGTAAAAGACAGTTTATCCATTTTATTAACATCAATTTTTACCCATCTTAAACTGTCTTTGACTGCTTTCTCAAACAAAAGGTTTATACCTCCAACGCATTCATCATCATTACTGTACGCCCATGCCATTCCAAGCAGATATTCCTTGCAGGAAAGTGCTTTTGTAGTTTTCTGCACGTTATTTACAAAATCATTGTAAAAAACATAGTCTTTACTGTATATTTTGTCTAATTCAGTGTAGTCATGTACCGTGTGTATAGGAATCAGCACTTTTTCGTACACGGTCTGGCTTATTGTAATTCTGAAAGAGAACAGAGAAAATAACAGGATTAAATATTTCATTTTGCAAAAATGGGGTTTGTTCAGGACAAACTGTATCCGTACAAATACGTATTTTTACTCTCCTTTGTAAGAAACCCACTGACGTTCTGTTTCGTAAAGTGTAATTTCGTATAAACAAGCATTTTCTCGTTTTAGTAAAGGATACAAAATTTCCCAAAATTTCATAGCTAGCATTTCAGTAGTGGGATTAAGTCCTTTCATAAAATCTACGTCAAGGGTAAGGTTTTTATGGTCTACTTTGGATAGAATGTGTTTCTCTGCAATATCCTTGATTTCTTTCAAATCCATGACGTAGCCTGTTTCATGGTTAATATTACCTGCTACGGTGATGTCTAAGGTATAATTATGCCCATGCCAATTTTCATTGGCGCAAGGACCAAATATGCGTTTATTTTCTTCGGGTGTCCAGTTTTCGTTCCATAATTTATGCGTAGCATTAAAATACAAACGGCGTGTAATATAAATCATAATTGAAAAACCTGTCTTTTGAACTGCAAATATATAAAAAAAGGAGTTCCTATCAATGCGGTAATAATCCCTACGGGCATACCCACGGGCGGATACAGCCATCTCACTAATACATCAGCGCTCATAAGATATGTTCCACCTAGTATAATGGTTACAGGAATAAGTCTTTTATGAGATGCGCCTACTAATCCCCGCGCAAAATGGGGTATCATCAGTCCTACAAAACCAATAGGTCCTGCAATGGCAACCACTATGGCTACCATAAAACTGGTCAACAGTAGCATTTGATACTGAAATTTTTTAACGGATAAACCTAGCCCCTGTGCATTAGCTACACTTAAATAAGAAATGTCTAGACTTTTGTGGTGTACGAATGTCCATATTCCCCCGACAAACAGGGTAAAAAGCAAAAAAACAAGATATTTTTCGTTACTGTATTCAAAGCTACCGAGTGTCCAGAATATAATCATACGGAGTTTTTCTGTGTGTGCGGATTGATAGGTCAGCCATGCCAAAGCCGCATTACACAGTGAAGACAAAGCTATTCCTGTAAGCAATACATTTTGAATATACTGTTCAGAACGTAATTTTGAAAGATGTAAAGCTAATAAAAGTATGCTCACTGCACCCGCAAAAGCAAATACGGGGTAGGTTAATGCGCCAAAATACACAGGGATATATCCAAGAACCAAAAGGTTAACCCCCAGAGATGCCCCTGAAGAAGTGCCAAGTATATAGGGGTCTGCAAGCCCGTTACGGAACAAGGACTGCATAACTAAGCCGCACAAAGAAAGTATACCTCCGCAAAGCCAAGCCGTGAGTATGCGTACAAAGCGGAGTTTCCATATTACTACAAACACTTCGGACCTGGGTTGGGTCAAGCTGTATACAATATCCTGTGAAGTATAGGCAAAATCACCTGTTTTTAATCCTGTATAAGCAATAATGAGAGAAATACATAAAAAAACAACTGTCCATTTAAGCATTATACTTTCATAATTTCTGCTTCTTTTTGTTTAAGATGATTGTCTATCTGTGCAATGAAGTTATCTGTTTGTTTTTGCATTTCATTCTCACCTGCTTTTACTTCATCTTCGGGAACACCATTTTTAGTAAGTTTTTTGAGTTTTTCGTTGTAATCCCTGCGGATATTGCGGACAGCTATTTTGGCATCTTCTCCTGTTTGTTTAGCTTGTTTAACAAGTTCTTTTCTGCGTTCTTCGGTAAGAGTGGGAATTAAAATACGGATAAGACTGCCGTCAGAAGTAGGATTAAATCCCAGATTGGCATCACGGATAGCTTTTTCTATCACGGGGATTAAATTTTTTTCCCAAGCCTGAACGGTCAGGGTTTTGGCATCAGTAGCGGTGATATTGGCTACCTGACTAAGGGGTGTAGGAGTGCCGTAATAATCTACTTTTACGCCTTCCAGCATAACAGGGCTTGCTTTTCCTGTCCGGATTTTACCCAATTCTGCTTCTAAATGCTCTACAGCTTTTTTCATTTGGGCGCTTGCTTCTGCAAGAATGTTTTTTATCTCGCTCATATCTTACTATGATTTTGAATGCACAAAGTTATACAAAAAACCTTATATGCTACACAATAAATATGTATCCGTTATTTGAATGATGTTCTCCAATAAATTGTTTTCAAGCTGAGCTGATATCAATATATTATTTTTCCAATTGAAAAAAGTTGTAATTTTGCAACCTATTTCGTTTTTTTGCGTTAAAGTAAAGTTAAATCCTATTTAACAGAATATAGCCGTGATGCGTCAGTTAAAAATCAGCAAACAGATAACCAACCGAGAGTCCCAATCGTTGGACAAATATCTGCAGGAAATCGGGAAAGTAGATTTGCTTACTCCTGATGAAGAAGTAGAATTAGCTCAAAGGATACGCGAAGGCGACCAGGTTGCCTTGGAAAAGTTAACTAAAGCTAATTTACGCTTTGTGGTTTCTGTGGCAAAACAATATCAAAATCAAGGTTTATCTTTGGGTGATTTAATCAATGAAGGAAACTTAGGACTTATAAAAGCCGCTAAACGGTTTGATGAAACAAGAGGCTTCAAGTTTATCTCTTATGCAGTATGGTGGATACGACAGTCTATTTTGCAAGCATTGGCAGAACAATCCCGTATTGTAAGGCTTCCCTTAAACCGCGTGGGTGCGCTGAATAAAATTGGCAAAGCGTTTTCTCAGTTAGAGCAAGAATTTGAACGCGAACCTTCTGCTCATGAGTTAGCTGAAATATTAGATTTGACCGCTGCCGAAGTAGCAGATACCCTGAAAATATCAGGCAGACATATCTCTATGGACGCACCTTTTGTACAGGGCGAAGAAAACCGTCTATTAGATGTATTAGAAAATGAAGAAACGCCCCGCCCTGACCACATCTTGATTGCAGAAAGTCTACGTGCTGAGGTAGAAAGAGCATTAGAAATGCTTACGGAGAGAGAAGCAGAAGTAATCCGCTTGTATTTTGGTATCGGTATAGAACATTCTTTAACATTAGAAGAAATTGGCGAGAAGTTTAACCTTACCCGTGAGCGGGTACGTCAGATTAAAGAAAAAGCTATCCGCAGGTTAAAGCATACTTCCCGAAGCAGAGCACTGAAAGCCTATTTGGGATAAAAACATTCAACTATTTCTACCTCTCATGAAGTATTATTTATCTATTCTTTTAATTTCACTTTTAACCTTAACTTTTTGTTTTGGGCAAGACGCTGTTATTCCCAAAGTATTTGACATATCCAACAAATTTGTGTTTGGCAGGTATGCCAACGGTGAATGGAAAGCACCCCCAAAATACAATGGTAAATACAAAGTATACCGTAGGGAAATGCTTATTGGTACAGCTACTATAAAAAGTATACCTAACAAGGCAGAAGAACCCTGCGCTGCCGACTTCTCCTATGCAGAAAAATTTGATAACACAGACAAAGTAGATTACATAGCCGTAGAAGGCACATGGAATCATCTGCCCCGTATACCCAAAAAAGCAAATACCAAAGACCCTGCTTATGCCAAAGTTGTAGCGGAATGGGCTAAAACCAAAAATCTTGTTTTGGGCACTTTTGAAGTAACCGAAGCCTTTCAGGTAGATATTGACAATGACAATACAGGTGAAACGATTATTGTAGCTCGTAACATAGACCATACTTTTGGAGCAACAGAAAATAATTTCAGTGCTGTTTTAGTTCAAAAAGACAACCAGATACTTGAAATATGTACTTTTTCTTTGGATAAAGAAACCGCCAAGCATTGCTCAGATGAGTCTCCCTGCTATGCGGCTATTTACAGGTTTGTCATGTGTTTGGATATTAACAATGACGGTATTTTAGAAGTTATTACCGCAGACGAAGTACATGAAGGCATGGGTAAAACTATTTATCAATGGAAAAACAACAAGTTTGAAAAAATATTAGACTGGGGTTGTGGTGTTTAGCCATTTTGTTGTCGCCGTATTTTTACCTTACTCTCTTTATACGCTTTGATTTTACTTAAATTCACCAAATATACTCCTGCAAAAATAAGTACAGCCGCTAATATCTTAGTGGCTGTTAATGTGTCTTTCTGACGCACAATTGCGATAAAAGTTGTGAATACAGGTTGTAAGTAAATGTAAAATCCCACAAGGGCAGGGTTTGCTTTTTGCATAGCCCACCCATTAAGCAGATAAGTAACAAATGTGGCAAAAATACCGAGAAACAGTATTTCCAAAACAATACCATACGGCATGAATTGCCATTGTACCTGCTGTACCTCCTGCCATGAAAAAGGTAAAACTAATATTGCTCCGATAAGAAAAATCCATTTGAGAATGGTTACTGGGTGGTATTTATCTACTAATGGTTTCGCAATAACCAAATACACCGAGTAAGAAACCGCGTTCACAAACACATAAAAATCTCCCCACACGGTTGAATTCTGAACAGTAAAAGAAAATCCACTTATAAGAATAAATGCACCTAAAAAACCTAACGCTACACCTGCCCAATGATATATTTTGAACTTTTCTTTCAAAAAAATAAGACTCAATAGTGTTACCAAAATAGGCGTTGTTACCATAATCACCGCACCGTTAATAGGCGTAGTAATAGCTAAACCTTTGAAAAACAACAGCATATTAGTTGCTACTCCGAATATTGCACAAAGCAAAAAAAGTCCTGCATCTTTGCGTTCTATTTTTTCACGCACATACAAGGCATGAAAAGCCCACAGTAATGCAGTTGCCATACTCACCCGTAAAAAAATCAATCCGTAAGGGCGTACATACACAGGCATTACGTCTTTGGCAATCACAAACACTAACGCATAAATAATGGTTACCACTAACAAGGCAAGATGAACTTTGATTTTCATAGCAAAGTTCAAACGTACTGAAAAATGTTAAAATTCCAATACCTTTGTGTTTTATGCTGTTTTGTTTTATGCGTGAGGTATGTGGAGGTAATTTTTTAGCATGTTATCACTATCCAATGAATCTAAACACATTAAAATAATCAGGTAGCAAGCAATTTTCTAAACTCCTTTGAGAAAAAATAAAACGCCCATCGCAAACAAAACCGAGTTCCTCCCAATTCACCTGATTGAGCAAATTTTTGAGTAATTCTGTATCAGCATCAGAATTGTGCGGAAAAATGGCTAATACAGAACCATCATAATTATTACAAGAATGTACAAAAAACGGATTTTTATTTCTGGTCTTGCAGTTGACATAAATTCTTTTTCTGTCTGACATAAAATGTTTTCTACCCCATTCCCACCAGTTACTCTCGTCAAAATGCTTAATTCTTCGGTTTAATAACTTTTCCTTATGAGGTAAGAGACCTTCGTGTAAGGTATTAAATATCATTTTTTTGGTTTTACCTGTTTTCTGTGTATAAGAACAGACAAATTCCATATTGCCATACTTCTGGCTTGTAAAAATTTTATCTGCACCGCTTACTGCTCCTACTTTTACAAAAAAAATACTCTGAAACGGAATACAGTAATTATTATTCGTAAAAAACAACTGCCCATCACAAAAAATAAACTTCTGATAAACATTTGTATTCCGTGAAAAATTACCTTTTTCAAAACGCCATATAATACAATTTGGGGTAAAGCCGTCAAATATTCTAGTATCTCCTAACTCTATAATATCGGTAATTGTGCCGCTTTGATAGATAAATTGATTCAGTTTTCGGCTGGATGTAGATTTAAGAAAATCTCGCGGGGTGATAAAAATTAGTTCTCCTTTTTTGTTTAAATGATGAATACACTTTTCAATGAAAAAAAGATACAGGTTGCTTCTCTCGTCAAAAAGACTCATAGAGAGCTTTTTTTTCGTTTCAGGAGGTATATCCTGAAATTTTACATACGGCGGATTGCCAATAATAGTATCAAAGGTATTTGTAACAGGATAATCAAAAAAATTCATGCAAAGCATACCTTCCTGAGCATGTTTTGGGTCAATTTCTATACCTACACAACCAGGAATCTGATTAAAAAATGCGCCATTGCCTGCCGAAGGTTCTAATACTGTCCCAAAATTTCTGCGGAGCTGAAGCATTTGAGAAACAATATGCAACGGTGTGAAAACCTGACCTAATTCTTTTACGTTGTGCATGTATTTTGCAAACCCTAAAAACAAATGTAGTATTTATTCCATTTTGGTACAGAGATGCCTGTAAGTATTTTTGTCTGTTCGCAAAAACAGCATATATGTACCTTTATTCCATTGATTTACAGGTATCTGATGCGTACCACAGGGTAAAATACAGGAATATATTTTTTGTCCGTTCAGGGTGTATACTTCTAATATACTCTGCTCATTTGTTTCTATATAAACTTTGTCTGTAACGGGATTTGGATAAACTTTCCATGATTTTACTTCATTTTCGCGTATTTGTAAGGGTAGAACAGTAACGGTATCTACTGCTGTAAACGTTTTGCAGGTATCGGCTGATGCCTGTAAAGTTACAATGTATGTTCCTGCACTGCTATATGTATGTACGGGATTAACTGATGTAGAAGTAAAACTATCCCCAAAATTCCAGAGATATTGTGTTGCATTCATGGATTGATTAGTAAATGTAGCGGTAGCTCCTGTGAGAGAATAGACAAATTTTGCATCAGGAATATCGCCTGTACCTTGCCATGTAGCAAGACTATCCAAAGTTACACGAGTAGCCGCATACTGTAACTGTAAGGCTTCCGCAGGAGTAACCGAACCAAAAGTATAGCTTGAACCTACACAATTTTTCTTAAAGAAAGTACAGTAAAAAACACAGGTTGCAAGATAAGTACCCTGTTCGCTAGGGTGACTTTCATCAGGTTCGTAGAGTTCTATGGTTGGAAAACTATCCCTAACCATTTTCCACGCCGCACCAACAGGAGCAACACTACCATGTTCATTGACCGCCATTTGTAGATAACTTTGCCGTAATCTTGCCTGCATACCATTATACGTACATACGGGAGGATAACTACCACAGTTCATAGCATCACCATTTTTGCGTCCCCATGTCATAAAAAATACCGTTTCAGTGCAAGCGTTATGCTTTGTAATGACACTGTCTAGTTTGTGAGCATACGGAAAACAATTAGCAGACACATAAGCAGGAGATAGTGCAGGTATCTGACTTTGTTCTTGTAAAACCACATAATCCCAAGTGTCAGAATGAATTTTGCTTAAAGTAGTGGTATTAGTAGAATGCAAATTAAAGGTATAACCCCCAAAAACAGATACATCATAATACAGGCTATCCCCCATAGCAGAAGCTAATTCTTGTATTCTTTTAGGTAAGTTATTGCTGGCTGTATAACTATTACCTATAAAAAGCACCTTTACAGGAGTTTGTGCCTGTAAAGCAAACACACTGAATAAAAGCAAGAAGAATAAAGTAAAATTACGTTTCATGCATACAAATTTACAAAATTATGAGTGTAGAACCAAGCACGTAAAAAATATGAAGCGTATACCCATTTTTATTTAGATTATTTCTAAACAATTTGCATATTTGCGGTGCGCTTTGTTATGACGAAAAAAATAGCCTTGGTGGGTAATCCGAACAGCGGAAAAACATCTGTATTCAATGCCCTTACAGGTTTACATCAAAAAGTAGGGAACTATGCAGGAGTAACCGTAGAACGCAAAACGGGTACATTTAAAGTAAAAGGAGAAATTTTTACTGTAATTGACCTGCCTGGTGCGTATAGTTTGTACCCAAAATCTGAAGATGAACGCATAGCCTGTCAGATTTTATACAATACCCAGCATGAAGATTATCCTGATATAGTAGTAGTGGTAGTGGATGCCACCAATCTCAAGCGGCATCTACTTCTTTGCACACAGATTATAGATTTGGGATTTCCTACGGTATTAGCCCTGAACATGACAGATTTATTGCCTGCACAAGGTATAACCCTGAATATAGCTGAACTCTCTACCCGTTTGGGAATACCTGTTTTACCTATATCTGCCTTAAAAAATGAAGGTATATCTGCCTTAAAAGAAGTACTTTCAAAACCGATTTCTCAAACGCAAAAATCCATTTTTACTATACCTGGCGAACTTCAACCTGTGGTAGAAGAAGTACAAAAAGAATATCAACTTACTAACTCTTATCTTGCTTTTCATTATTTAATGCAACCGCAGCATATTCAGTCTTTGTCTGAGGAACAGCGAAAAAAACTGTTTTCTCTTATTCCGCAGGAAAATATCGTTCTTATGGGTAAAGAAACCCTTGCCCGATTGGAATGGATTGATGCACAACTTGATGCGTGTCTGACACAAAATCCTCCTAAAACAACATTAGAACAAAAAGCAGACAAAATTCTAACACATAAGATATGGGGATATGCTATTTTTCTATTTATCCTGTTTGTCATTTTTCAGGCAATTTTTACTTGGGCAGAATACCCAATGAATGCTATTGAAAAAGGTTTTGAATGGATAAATGCACAACTTATGGCTAACCTGCCTGAAAGCAAACTCACCTCTATCCTTACAGATGGTATTATGGCAGGGCTGGCGGGCGTTGTGGTTTTTGTGCCGCAGATTGCATTTTTATTCTTTTTTATGGCAATTTTGGAAGATAGCGGATACATGTCCCGTGTGGTGTTTTTATTAGATAAAATTATGCGAAAGTTCGGTTTAAGTGGCAAATCGGTAGTACCTATGCTGGGAGGAATGGCTTGTGCTGTACCCTCCATTATGGCAACGCGAACTATTGAAAATCCAAAAGAACGTCTGATTACCATTCTTATTACGCCGCTGATGAGTTGTTCTGCACGCATACCTGTATATACGCTGTTAATCAGTCTGTTTGTACCTTCTAAAATGTTTTTGGGTATATTCAATGCGCGTGGATTAGTCATGATGGGTATGTATATACTTGGTGTTTTGGCTTCTCTGCTGATAGCGGTTATTCTCAAAAAAATTCTTAAAAATGATGAAAAAGGAATTTTTATAATGGAAATGCCCCTGTACCGAAAACCCCGATGGAAAAATGTACTTATTACAATATGGATACAAGTAAAAACGTTTTTATGGGACGCAGGAAAAATAATTGTGGCTATTTCTATTATCCTGTGGTTTTTGGCAAATCATGGGGGAAACACCTTTCAGACCCTGAAAAATCAGAACAACTGTGAAAACCTGAAAAATGACAGTCTGAAAAAAGAATGTGAAAAAATCCAGAAGAAACAGTTATTGGAGGCTTCTTATGCGGGACAAGCAGGAAAACTTTTAGAACCTGTTATTTCTCCTATGGGTCTGGACTGGAAAATGGGTATTGCTTTAATCACTTCTTTTGCCGCAAGAGAGGTCTTTGTAGGAACAATGTCTACTATTTATAGTCTGGAAAATGCAGAAGACAATCTTACGGATTTGCAGAATGCCATGCAAAAAGAACTTAATCCTGTTACTCAAAAACCGCAGTATACCATAGCAAATGGTATTGCGCTCATGCTGTATTATGCTTTTGCCATGCAATGTATGAGTACATTAGCAACTATAAAAAAAGAAACCCGTTCATGGAAATGGACGTTTTTTTCATTAGCATATATGATGTTATTGGCATATTTGGTAGCTACTGTGGCCTATCAGGGCATATCTGCTTATCTGTAATATAGTTTCTGATATATCAAAAAACCATTCATGTAGTCTTTTATACTGTTCATGTAAGAATTTTGACCGTTCATGCGCAAATTTTGACCGTTCATGCGCAAAACTGTACAATCAGCAAAAAACTATTCTAATTTTGTATCAGAACAAGAGCAAGGGCGTAGGGTTGATTCCCCAATGGGTTGAGTCCCCTCGCTTTTTTATTTTATAAGCTTTGTGTTATATGCCTTGTAAAATATCTAAACCATTCATGTAGCTTTTTATACCGTTCATGCGCAAATTCTGACCGTTCATGCGCAAATTCTGACAGTTCATGCACAAAATTGTACAATCAGCAAAAAACTATTCTAATTTTGTATCAGAACAAGAGCAAGGGCGTAGGGTTGATTCCCCAATGGGTTGAGTCCCCTCGCTTTTTTATCTTATAAGGTTTTGTAGGAATTTCTTTCTATACTCACAGCAATCTCCCTAGAAAGCATACTCTAAAAATATTTTTCACAAAAATGAAATGAAAATATTGAATATTTTTGTTATAATTGCAAAAACTATACATTATGATAGAAACAAGCATAAATACATTTGCAGAAACTGAAAACCAAGCTATGATTCGTCAAATGGTGCGGGAATTTGGAGAAAGACATATCCGCCCTGTAGTTATGCACTATGATGAAACCCAAGAATTTCCTTTTGAAATATTTAAACAACTTGGAGAACTTGGACTTTTAGGAGTATTAGTGCCTGCTGAATATGACGGTTCAGGATTTACCTATATTGATTACGTAACAGCTATTGTAGAACTGGCAAAATTCTGTCCTGCAATAGCTTTATCTATGGCGGCACACAACTCGCTATGTACAGGACATATTTTACAACATGGTAGCGAAGAACAAAAAAGGAAATATCTTCCACTTTTAGCCACAGGAAAATGGATAGGTGCATGGGGTTTAACTGAACCTAATACAGGTTCTGATGCAGGCAGAATGCAGTGTGTAGCTAAAAAAGACGGTGAATACTGGGTTATTAACGGAACAAAAAACTTTATTACCCATGCCAGTGTTGGAAACGTAGCTGTGGTTATTGTACGTACAGGAGAGATGGGAGACTCTCACGGAATGTCTGCTTTTATTGTAGAAAAAGGTACTCCGGGATTTTCCGCAGGTAAAAAAGAAAACAAACTCGGTATGCGTGCTTCTGATACTGCACAATTAGTATTTGATAACTGTCGCGTACATGAAAGTCAGATGATAGGTAAAGAAGGGGAAGGCTTTATTCAATCCATGAAAGTATTAGATGGAGGACGCATCTCCATTGCGGCACTTTCTGTCGGTATTGCTAAAGGAGCACTAGAAGCAAGCATCAAATATGCTAAACAACGTGAACAGTTTGGGCAAGCTATTGTTAATTTTCAGGCTATACAGTTCAAACTTGCAGAAATGGCAACCGAAGTAGAAGCCGCAGAACTACTTACTTACCAAGCCGCATGGATGAAAGATAGTGGCAAAAATGTAAACAAAGAATCAGCCATCGCTAAGTACTATGCATCAGAAGTAGCTGTAAGAACTTCCACAGAAGCGGTACAGATATTCGGAGGCTATGGCTATACTAAAGAATATCCCGTTGAAAAATACTACCGTGACTCCAAACTCTGTACTATTGGAGAAGGCACGTCTGAAATTCAGAAATTAGTTATTGCCCGTGCTTTGCTTAAAAGTCTGTGAGCAAGTGTTGTCAGTATTAAATGAAGGTCATTTCGGTACGAACTTCGTTCTACTCAATGATGAACAGGTTTTATTTTCTGTACACCACTCCATGTAATACAGTGGTATTGACTAAATTACTGTCTACATACACTAAATCCCGAATATTTTCGTAATGGTATATTTTGGAATTAGAATAAGTAAGTAATTTGCTTTCATCAAAATCAGCGATAAAGCCTTGTAAATAATCAGGATTAGAAAGCTGAACTTGATTGATGAATATTTTACCTTGATAGTTCTCCACAAAACCAATAAATTCTTTTCCATAAAACTGCTGTCCATAGGGGGAATGTGCATATTTTTGCAAAGGATATGAATAAGCAGTTTTTTGGAGTATATCATCATTTACGTTGAAAGTGTATAATACAGGCAAACTATCCGTAGAAAGCCCTTTTACCCATAATGTTTGACTATATAACTGTTTTATTCCTGTTGGAATAGGTTCTTTTTTAATTAAAGCACGAGTAGGTACATCTACAATAATTAGTTCAGAATTTATATTATTTGTTGTTGCACCATACAATTTTTCATTGGCATATACAAGATGATGCAGAGCATTTGTGTATGAAAATATGTCTTTTTTATTCTTTTTTCGGTTATAGAAAGCAATTTTTCCATTTTCAGACGCAATAAAAAACCATTCGGGTTTATCAGGGTGTTGAATAATATCTGTGGGATAAAAATCACTGCTGAAAATAACCGTTTCTTTTACTTTTCTCTCATTCATATCAAAAATATCAACAGCATTTCGTACAGGTTGCGGAATAAACAATTCATTTTCTATACAGAGCATGCTTCTTAACGTACTGTCTATGAATACAGGTAAAACGGATAAATTACCTTTGAAAGATGCGTATTGCAAGGTATGATTATTACCTTGTTTTATATGCAAAATGTACCCTTGTGTATGCTTTTGGAATTTTGCATCATCATCTAAACTGTGGCAACTGTATAGGAAGAAAGTAAAAAAAATATACAGTAAAGCCAAAAAAACTTTATTTCTGTATATTTTAGAGCAAGATACAACCTTCATAATAAATTCAATATGGAACTTAAAGTTTTATCCATCTACCTACATACTTTTGATTGTTGAAAATGAGTTCAACAAAGTATGTCCCTTGCGGTAGGGTTTGTGTTTTTGCGTTAAGTACCTGTTCTGCTTCCTGAACATTCCATACTTCGCTTTGCAATAATTGTTTTCCTGAGAGGTCAGTTAGCGAAACGCTCATTTTACCTGTATGAGTAAAATTCTGAATATGTATTTCCTGTTCAGAAGGATTAGGATATAAAGTAAGTTGCTCGGCTGTGTTTCCAAAAAGATTTTCCTGAATACTACTTGCAGGAGGGCTGTAACGATAACGTACCTGCGTGGGTGTAAAACCCATTACGCTGGTGTTGCCACGCACTTCAAGAATTGGTAGATGTTGTCCATTAGCTAACCATTTGTATTCTGTAGTCTTGATGGGAAAACCAAGATTAAGTGGAATAGGTGTAGTAATGAGTAGAGAGTCTATTTCTGAAATAGTAGATTTTACACGCAGACAGTTGAAAGTTCCATACGGAGTAGTAATAGTTCCCCAGCCGTCTACAAGGTTAATGCGGTATCCCTTGCGTATGTATGTACCCAAGCCAGGTATACTCATAGATAAACGAAACGTAGAACTATCACGGTCATTGTATTGTAAAGGAAACTGATAAATTTCATCATCATCAGAATAAGTAGCGGCAAGGGGTATACCTGAATAGGTTAAACCATATCCTTCTGCCTTGAATACCGTACTCGTTTTGCCATAAAAGTCCCATATATTAGTGAACTTGAATGTACCAAAGCCTATCGTATCTGCTATTTTAGTGCCATATTTACCAAAAAATGCAGGGTAAAACGCATAAGGAGTAGAAGAAGCATTTTTATAGTTTGCAATACCTTGACTAATACAGTTAAGATTAGTAAAATTCCATGTATGATTAGCACTGGTCAGAGTAAAATCATAGCTTCCTGAATTAGGGCTGGCGTTGCAGTAACGCAAAGTATCTCCTGAAACAGGCATATCAGCACTGGTAATGGTAATCTGTGCTAAACTTACAGCACAAGAGCAAACGAAAGCAAGAAATAAGGTTAATGGTCTGAACATAGCACAAATATAGTAATTTTTTCTTTTTTTGAGAAAAATTTTTATGTTCATTTTTTCCTATTTTTGTTTATGCTAACTGAAGAAACCATACAAAGTATATCTCCTTCACCCAAAAACTTTACTGATGGCAAAGCCTTACAAAAAGATTTGTTTGAAACAGGTAAAAAAGAACACTTATTTTGGGGAAAATGTCAGGGCAGTGGCGCAAATCCTTATTTAGTAGTGTTTAATGCAAATTCATTAAGCTACAAGTGTTCTTGTCCGATTGGCAACAGAGGCATAGTATGCAAACATACTCTTGGGTTAATGATAAAAAGTATTCAGCAACCTGATGTTTTTATGGAAAGCGAACCTCCCGCATGGGCAGAATCCTGGGTAAAAAAACAATTAGAAAAAAAAGAAAAAGCAGAACAGACGGCTACAGGACAGACAGGCGAAAAAATTAAGATAGGTATAGAACGCATACGTGATGCAAAATCCAAAACCAGCAAAAACCGCGAAAAACAAATGAGCGAAGGCATAGATTTGCTTAACTCTTATCTTAATGATATACTCAATGAAGGTAAACTTATTGCTGATACATGGAGCAGTGAAAGAAAAGATGTATTGATAGAATCTCTTAATTCCGCCAAGATGCCCGCCCTTGCTTACATGATTAAAGAAAATTTGGATAACAACGCCCCAGAAACTATTGCCAAAGCCGCTGTACTCAGTAATTTATGGCAAAAACGGGATACTTTATCCGCAGAAGTACAGGAGTTTTTACTTGGTGCACTGGGAAGTTATATCAAAAAAGAGGAGCTTATTCAACTCAAAGATATTGTTAAAGACACATGGCTGTGTGTGGCTTATTACAACGAATACCGCTACAAACCTACTCGTATGGCTTTGCATCATTGGTTTCTGGTGGGAAAAACCACAGGACAATGGACAAGAATTATGCATACAGAGGTATACGCGGCTTATGGAAGCACTGAACCTAAACCTAATATACAGATAGGTAAAATCTATCAAGGGAGCATAGCGTATTTTCCTGCATCACAAAGGGGTATCTTATTGCATGATTGGCAAATAGCCAAAGAACAGGATAGCTTTGTGCTGCAACAAGATATTGTCCCACATTATCAGGATAAAATGATTACAGAACTACCTTTGTTTCTTAACCTTAAATCAGCCAAAGAAGTGTTTATTCAAAGAATAGAAAAAGAAACGTATCGTATTCAAATACAAAATCAAGTATATGAATGTAAGCAAAATGTACAGTCTTTATGGGTATCGCAAGGTGAAAAAGGAATTACACTCGTGTATGCACAAATATATCCGCATAACATCATCATACTTGGAGGAATATTAGAAAACGGACTTTTTATACCTGTTTCCATAGATTTAGAACTTGCTATGGAAAGTCAGTATATTGTTCCTGAACTACTTAAAAAACGTTTAGAAGTGGGCAAAAAAATGGGAGATATTCAGTTGCAAGGTTTAGACAACAAAGGTCTGCAACCCGTTCAACAATGGGCAAGGACATTTTTTTGGTATAATTATGGTGTAGAAAAAAATTATTCATTTGAAAAACCAGTTTTCACTACAGAAAAAACGACTAATCCTGTTTCTGATGCGTTCTTTAAATCATGGCTGAAAGGCATCAAAAAACATAGATTTTTTGTAAAAAAAGGACTTTCTGTACTTGCTGAAAAAAAACTTGGTTTAATCCCTTATATGCTTTCTTGTGTTGCAGGGTATTTAGAACCTGATGATATTCAGAAGTATAAACAGGTACTCGGTAATAGGGTAGAATATCTTTTTGATAAAGAACCAAAAACATATGATGAACAACACTACATACAACTTTTTGAAAACGGAAAAACCGAAGAACGCAAAGAGGCTTATGCGTATTTGTTAAAAAATAATCCGAAAGTGCTTAAAGAACTTATTAAAAAAGGATATAGACAGGACAAGGCAGAACTGCGAAGATACTGGTTAAATTCTGACGATGTAACTCTATTTGACGGTAATGACGAAGAGTGGATATTAGAACAACTTAAAAATGAGAAAAGCCATGATGTAAAAACAGAGTGGGTATGGAAATTAGGGTATGTTTACGACAGTACAGAATATAAACCTTTTCAGATAGGTAAAGAATGGCAACAGTCTTTGGAAAAATATATCACCTTTGAAAAAGCTAAAAAAGGGCTTAAAGCAAAAATAACTCTGCCTGAGAAAAAAGATTTTGAATATTTTGCAGAAATGGGTACATGGAAAGGTATGCACGGCGATAAGGCAGGGGTACTTATGTTTTTGCTCTCCTGTAAACCTGTGCATACGTGGGAATACAGCATAGAAGAACTTGCCAAAGCCGTAAAAGGAAACGAATATGAAGAAGTATTCTGGGACGGATTAATTCTCTCTTGTTACAGATATCACAAAACCATTCCACAAAACTACATAGACGAATTATACCGAAAAGGAAAATATTCCAATTATTGGAAGCACTTGCTCACTCCGCTTATCTCAGTAGAACTTTGTATTGAGAAAGGCTTTAAGCAAAACAACCTTAATGGTGTTTTTGTAGATACACTCTTAAAACATAAAAATATTACACAATCACACCTGTTTGATATAGCTGAAGCTATACAAAACAATGAATACAAAAATTATGAGTTAGATAATTACGCTGATGCTATTATACAACTCTTTATTGAACATATAAATTACGAAACTCTTGACACTGTTACAGAAAAACTCTCCAAATGTGATAAAAATATGGAAATTATAACGCCATTACTGGAAAGTTTAAAGATTTTGCAAGAAATGCACAATGTTCTCAAAGATATGTAAATTAGAACTAATGAGTAAATAAAACTGAAAAACCTGTAAGAAATACATTCTCACAGGTTTAGTTTATAGTTTATGTAAAAGATGTTATGCTTTGATAGCTACTTTTGGTGCAGCGGAGAGCATTTCGGGAGTAGCAAAATCAGCAAAACGTTCAAAATTTTTCACAAAGCCTTGTGCAAGTTCGTTTGCTTTTTTGTCGTAAGATTCTTTGTCTGCCCATGTATTGCGTGGAGTAAGTAATTCTGTGGGTACATTAGGCACTTCATTAGGAACAAGTATGCCAAAAATAGGGTCTTTGGTGTAAGAAACTTTGTCTAATTTCCCTTCTAATGCGGCTGTAATCATAGCGCGGGTATAAGAGAGTTTCATACGTGAACCTACACCATAATTACCACCAGTCCAACCTGTATTGATTAGCCATACGTTTACATTATATTTTTCCATTTTTTCTTTGAGCATTTTAGCATATTGAGTAGGGTGAAGGGGCAGAAATGGTTGTCCAAAACAAGCGCTGAATGTAGTAGTAGGTTCTGTAATACCTGCTTCTGTACCTGCTATTTTGGCTGTATACCCTGAAATATAATGGTACATAGCTTGCGCGCTTTCTAATTTTGATATAGGGGGTAATACACCAAAAGCATCACAAGTCAAGAAGAATATATTTTTAGGAATTCCGCCTATACTAGGTATCACTGCGTTTTTTATGTAATGTATAGGATACGCAGTACGGGTATTTTCTGTAAGCGCATTGCTATCGTAATCAGGAATACGCGTATTAGGATAATATACAATATTTTCTAACACACTGCCATACCGAATAGCATTCCATATATCAGGTTCTTTTTCTTCGGTAAGCCCGATACATTTAGCATAACAGCCCCCTTCAAAGTTAAATACACCATTCTCGGTCCAGCCGTGTTCGTCATCACCGATTAAACCTCGGTTAGGGTCTGCGGATAGTGTAGTTTTACCTGTACCCGATAAACCGAAGAAAATAGCTACATCCCCCTCTTTACCTATATTAGCAGAGCAGTGCATAGGAAATACATTTTGTTGTGGAAGCAAATAATTCAGAATACTGAATATAGATTTTTTCATTTCGCCCGCGTATTCTGTGCCGCCAATAAGTACTATTTTTTTTGAGAAGTTAATAACTACAAAAGCTTCGGAACGTATGCCGTCTGTTTCAGGATTAGCCAAAAATTTAGGTGCGGCAATGATTGTAAAGTTAGCTTCAAAATTTTCTAATTCTTTGGGTTCAGGACGAATGAACATGTTGTTTATGAACAAGTTATGCCATGCAAGTTCATTGATTGCTCTTACTTTAAGCCTGTATTTTTCATCTGCACCTGCAAATACTTCACGTACATAAAGTTTCTTGTTGCTCAAATACTGAGTTACTTTTTGATATAGGTTATCAAATACGGTTTCTTCCATAGGTATATTAACCTCTCCCCACCATACAGTTTTTTCTACATTGCTGTCTTTTACAATATAGCGGTCTTTGGGAGAGCGTCCTGTTCTTTTGCCCGTAGAAGCGTTTATTGCACCATTGCTTGCGAGGGTGGCTTCCTTATTAAGAATAGCATGTTCTACTAATTCAGATACAGACAGATTGTGAAATATTTCTGTTTCTGCGTGTATGCCATATTGCTTAGCTAATAACTGTTGAATGGACATAATATCTTATTTTTTGAAAAATAGACTGCAAAGGTACAAAAAATATAAAGAACTACTAACACAAAAGTAACATTTTGGTTTTACTTATTGCTTTTCAGTCTATTAAGTTAGCAGTAATCCACCTATAATTTTGGGACATATCCTTATAGAGCTGAACATTTTTTAATCCCATAGTCAGGTATAAATCGTGTACTTTATGTGC
This sequence comes from uncultured Bacteroidia bacterium, assembly GCA_938028625.1. GTDB lineage: Bacteria > Bacteroidota > Bacteroidia > JANWVE01 > JANWVE01 > JANWVE01. The sequence continues at coordinate 23,689 of CALIZB010000114.1, forward strand.
GTACTCCTGATGTATTTCTGTAACAATGGGTTTGCCTGCATTTTTTGCACGTACAGCAATGGCTTCGTAGAAAAGCAAAGGGTTGCTTTCAGGTACAAACAAAGCTAAATGAGGTTCATGTTCAACTACATTTTTGGCAAGCTGATATTTTTCTGTCCATGGAATATACGGGGGATTTGAAATAATACAGTCATATTCTGAAAAAGCAGAGTAAATATCAGACTGAAACAAATCCTGTTGTAAAAAATGGACTTCTACGTGATATTTTTGTGCATTATGTTCGGCTACGTCCAAAGCGTCAGGGCTGATTTCCCATGCGTGTACATGTATATATGGGAGTTTTTTTTTCAAAGTTATAGCAATACAACCACTTCCTGTACCTATATCCAGTATTTTTTGTATGTTATTTGGAGTATTTTGAATGTGTTTTATTAGCCATTCTACCATTTCTTCTGTTTCGGGGCGGGGAATAAGCACATGTTTGTTTACATACAAAGTTAAGTCAAAAAAATAGGCTCTTTCTAGGATATATTGCAAAGGTTCTCCGTTTAGCAGGCGGGATTTTATGTTATTATATTGTGAGAACTGTTTTTCAGTAAAAGAAATTTCAGGAAAAAAAGGATATTTTTCGTTACAAATATACTCAAAAACTTGGTGAGCTATGGTATTTGCTTCAGATATACTGTAATAGGTAGAGAGCAAATGTATGAGTTCTTTTTTTAGGTCTTGGAGCAAAAAAGTCATGTTTTATTATGATTTTTTAAGCATCATCATCTTTATCTTCGTTATCACCACCCCCCCCTGCTATACCGATAAGAAGAGTAACAATAATAGCTAAGCCTGAGAGAATAAAGGCTATGGAATTAGAAATGCTAGCCCACAAAGATTTTTTAGTATATTTATCACTCATACAACTTGCCCAAACATGAATTTACCTACAAATATATGACTTTTACGGAATATGCTTTAATAAAGTTATAAGAAAGTATAATTTTTTTTATTTTGATTAGGTGCTTATAAGAAAACATACGAAATATCATAGAATTATATTAAAAACAATGCATTATGTAAAAAATAACTTGCATAGAACGGTTTTTTACATAGTTTTGCAAGCTACTTTAAATATTAAATATATGTATAGAAAAAGCCTATTTGCGTATTTCAAAGAAGATCTTTCATCAAGTGTTGTGGTATTTTTAGTAGCGTTACCTTTATGTTTGGGTATAGCCTTAGCTTCAGACGCCCCCTTGTTTTCAGGGATTATATCAGGAATTATAGGTGGTATTGTTGTAGGTATTATTAGTAAATCCCCATTAAGTGTAACAGGCCCTGCGGCAGGCTTAGCGACCATAGTAGCTATGCAAATACACTTAATAGGTTCTTTTGAAGGGTTTTTACTTGCTGTATTGATTGCAGGAGTTTTTCAGGTCATATTAGGTATGTTAAGATTAGGAGTTATTGCAAACTTTTTTCCATCTTCGGTTATCAAGGGCATGTTAGCATCTATTGGATTGTTGCTTATATTAAAACAACTTCCTCATGCTATCGGATATGATGTAGAAGTATTTGGTTCAGAAGAATTTATGAATATGGCTACACATCAGAATACGTTTACAGCCATTGTTGCGGCTATAAAACACATTAACGAAGAAGCCGTCTTGATTGCCATTCTTTCTTTAAGTATTTTGATTTTATGGGAAAAACCTTTCATGAAAAAAGTAAAACTTATTCCGGGCGGATTAGTGGCAGTAATACTTTCTAGTGTTTTGAATGTACTTTTAGATAATTTTCATATATTCAGATTAGAAAAAGAGCATTTGGTCAGTATTCCTGTTATTAACTCTTGGAGTGGATTAGAAAAAGTGTTCTCATTTCCTGATTTTTCTCTTATTGGGAGTGAAAAAATATGGATAGCAGGTCTTACCATTGGTATTGTAGCCAGTTTAGAAAGTTTATTAAGTATAGAAGCGGCAGATAAATTAGACCCATATAAACGAGAAACCCCTCTTAATAGAGAACTACTGGCACAAGGTATAGGAAACATAACTTGCGGCTTAGTAGGCGGAATACCTGTTACTGCGGTAATTGTAAGAACTTCTGTAAATATAGAATCTGGCGGAAAAACAAAAATATCTACTATTTTACATGGTACATTACTTTTAATTTGTGTAATGCTTATTCCTAATGTGCTTAATTTAATTCCTTTGGCAAGTTTAGCTACAATACTATTGTATACAGGATATAAACTCGCTAAACCTAAAATGTTCAAACAAATTTATCATCAAGGATGGAATCAGTTTGTGCCGTTTATGATTACCATATTAGTTACGTTATTTACCGATTTACTTAAAGGTATTGCGGTAGGGATTTTTGTTTCGGGTTTTTACATATTGCGGGATAGTTATAGGAATTTTTCTATTATCAATAATTTTGAACAAGTAGAGAGTAAAATTATTATTTCTTTATCTGCCCAAATGACGTTTTTGAATAAAGCACGACTTAGAGATGTGTTACAAGAAATTCCTGAAGAGAGCTATGTAATTATAGATGGTTCAAACTGTAAATATATAGATTTTGATGTGCTTGAAGTGATTAATGACTTCAAACAAACTGCAATCTATAAAAATATTACGTTAGAACTCATCAACATACCAGAAGTTAAAACAGAAGGAATACACTAAAAAACAGACTATTACATAAATAGTCTGTTCCTAAAACGTAAGGTTAAGATAAGGTTATAGATTTAGATAAGTATTTTGAAAGGTTCTTCTAATAACGTTTTAAGAGTTTGGAGAAAAGCCGCGCCCATAGCACCGTCTACAATTCTGTGGTCGCAGGATAGAGTTACTTTCATGATATTTCCTATTACAACTTGTCCATTTTTAACAATTGGAGTTTCTTTAATACCGCCTACGGCTAATATACACGCATCGGGAGGGTTAATAATTGCTGTAAATTCATCAATACCATACATACCCAGGTTTGAAATGGTAAAAGTATTACCTTCCCAGTCTGCGGGTTGTAGTTCTTTATTTTTGGCTTTTTCAGCGAGCTGTTTGGTTTCTGTACTGATTTGTGTAATTGTTTTTTGGTCTGTATTTCGGATAACAGGCACTAACAGTCCTTCATCTACGGCAACGGCTACGCCTATGTTTATATAATGATAGGTTCTAATTTTATCCCCCAGCCATGAAGCATTGATTTTTGGGTGCTTGCGTAACGCCATAGAAACCGCTTTGACAACCCAGTCATTAAAAGAAGTTTTTACATCAGAGATAGCATTTACCTGCTTGCGAAGTTCTATGATGTTATCCATGTTAATTTCCATAGTGAGGAAAAAGTGTGGTGCGCTGTATAGGCTTTCACTTAATCTGCGAGCAATAGTTTTGCGCATCTGACTAACTAATGTATCTGTATAAGCGCCTTGTGTAACAAGATTTTGATTAGCAGTAGTTTGTGTAATCGTTTGTTGAATATTTTGTGTGATCTGCTGTTTTTGTTGTTGGACATAATTTTCCACATCTTTTTTGACAATTCTGCCATTATCCCCTGAACCCTCTACTTCTTCCAGACTGATGCCTTTTTCTGCCGCTATTTTTTTGGCTAACGGAGAAGCTTTGATACGGTCATCTGTATCTGTGTGGGTGGTGGTATTCTGAACACTAGTTTGGGTAGTCGTTTCGGATTTTGTTTCTGTATTTTTGGTAGTAGTTTGGGCTGTTCCTCCTGAGTATTTTGCGAGGATAGTACTAATATCTTCTCCTGCCTTTCCAATAATAGCCATAAGCGTACCGATAGGAACAGGCTTACCTACTTCAATTCCTTGATACAATAAAACTCCATCAAAGTAGGATTCTAATTCCATAGTTGCTTTGTCAGTTTCTATTTCTGCGAGCAAATCGCCTGCTTTTACGGTGTCGCCCACGTTTTTATGCCATGCCGCAATAACTCCTTCGGTCATGGTATCGCTTAATTTGGGCATTTCAATAACTTCTGCCATAGTTCAAATATTTTTTATGATTGTAAAAATAATGTTCAAATAGCTAATTCTACAAATTTTTTTCTCAAATTCAGGTTGAAATAAGAACAACAAAAACACAAGCTACTAGTAATCAGTATGATAATAAATAAAAGTAAGAATTATTTTGCATACAAATTTGTATATCCGAACAGAACCCCGTAATATTGAACCAAAGTAAAGTAAATATACAATGAAAATTCATGAGTATCAGGGAAAAGAAATTTTCCGCAAGTATGGCGTTCCTGTATTAAAAGGTATTGTTATCAAAACGCCTGAAGAAGCTAAACAAGCCGCAATTGAACTCGGCAGTCCTGTGGTAGTGGTTAAATCTCAAATTCACGCAGGTGGACGCGGACAAGGTAAAGTATATGATATTAAAGACCGCACCAAAATGCTTTCTGACCGCGGCGTAAAAGTAGTAAAATCTCCCCAAGAAGCCGAAGATTTTGCACGTTTAGTATTAGGTAATGTATTGGTTACCAAGCAAACTGGCGAGGAAGGCAAAGTCGTACATACTATGTATGTAGAAGACGGTTGTGCTATTGAAAAAGAATACTATCTTTCTATCACATTAGACCGTGTTACTTCCAAAAACGTTATTATTGCTTCTGCTGAGGGCGGAATGGATATTGAAAAGGTAGCCGAAGAACACCCCGAAAAAATCGTTAAAGAATGGATTGACCCATTAACAGGATTAAGACCTTACCAAATCAGCAAAATTGGCTACGCACTTGGTTTTACCCCTGAGTTAGTAAAACAGTTTATTCCTTTTATGAATGCTTTATATAAGTGTTACATGGACGGAGATTGTTCATTATTAGAGGTTAACCCATTAGTTACTACCAAAGATGGTAAAATTATGGCACTAGACTCTAAAATTAACTTTGATGATAATGCTTTATTCAGACACCCTGATTATGCTCCTTTACGTGATTTAAACGAAGAAGAACCTCTTGAAATAGAAGCCTCTGAATCTAATCTTAACTATGTAAAGTTAGATGGTAATGTAGGCTGTATGGTAAACGGTGCGGGATTAGCTATGGCTACTATGGATATCATCAAACTTTCAGGCGGCGAACCTGCTAACTTTTTAGATGTAGGTGGGGGTGCAAATGCCAAAACCGTAGAAGCAGGGTTTAGAATTATTCTCAAAGACCCTAATGTAAAAGCTATCCTAATCAATATATTTGGGGGAATTGTCCGCTGTGATAGAGTGGCTAATGGAGTAGTAGAAGCCTATAAGAGCATTGGTAACATCAATATCCCAATTATTGTACGTTTACAAGGTACAAATGCCGAAGAAGCCGCTAAAATTATCAATGAGTCAGGGTTGAAAGTACGCTCTGCTGTGGCTTTAGCAGATGCCGCAAAATTGGTTAATGAAGCCTTACAAGCATAATTAGTGTTCAAACATAGTTTTACAAACAAAAAAGCACACAGAGTAAAATATGCCCTCTGTGTGTTTTTTTACACGTTATTAACATAAAATAAAAAAAAAATAAAAAATGAGTACAATGTCTGAATCAAATTTTGTATATTTGTATTACTAAACAATAATAGCTTATGAAGTCAATCATTTATGTTTTTGTCCTTGCCTTATTTACAGGCAGTGTAGCGTTCAGTCAAAGTACAATGGGAACCGCTACTATGGATGCCAATTGGGTTATCCATCTCAATGGTACTACTGTGCTCAAAGAGTACCACACAGATGTTTCTGCTGTCGGAATTAAATCTGAAGAACAAGGCAGAAAATTCTTTCTTTGGTTTAGTGATAACCTTGTGCAATTCGGGGAATTTGACTTTGCGAATAAGAAAGTAAAAGTGATTATTAACCCAGAATACCTACGTAATCCATGGACAGTATCCCAATGGAATGACTATTTTACCGAAAAAGCTAACAAAAGAAAAGCACAGTTTCCTACCATTCCTTACTAAATCAAATTTATGTCTAACCTTTAATTCAAAATAAAAATATGAAAAAAGCATACTTATGGTTTATTGCAGGAATACTGCTTTCCTTAAATAGCACAGCGCAAATTGTAGGAGGAAATTGTTACCTCCAAAGAAACGCCGTAGAAGTAGCAGTTTCTAACTGGGGTGTATATGGAGTAGACACAACACCTCCCACAGGTTACCATCCGAGATGGGATTGTTCTGGCGATTCAACAAACAGACTTGGCTTTGTTTCAGACCCTCCAAAAAATGGTTGGGCAACACCCGGTCCCGGTACTTTTCCTGACTACATGGGAGATTATTTTGTACCTGGTATACCTGAAGAAGGCTGGGGTTTAGAGTTTAATATAGGCGCAACAAACTATAATTATGGCAACTATACCATCTACCCATTCGCAGGACCGAGTGGAAATATACCAGGCAGTATTATTGCCTATAACGTAACGCCAACCAGCCGCCAATCTGTGTGGCAAGGTACAATAATGGGTCTGCAAGTTACGCAAACTACTACTATCTTCACGGATTCACTCTATATTCTTACCTGTGTAACTATTCAAAATACGTCAGGTGCAATGCGTTCTAATGTATTTTATTCTCGTAGTTTAGACCCTGATAATGAACAACCATGGACT
>CALIZB010000115.1 GCA_938028625.1 uncultured Bacteroidia bacterium
GAATACGGATAGATTTGATTATTAGCCAATAGCAAACGTACAGAGTCTACTTTTTGTACTTTTTTTGTAGCACAAGGTCTAAATATTCTGCTTCGGGAACATTAAAGTACACCCACATTTTGTGGTTGTCTGAAAGTGTAGTGAGGAGTTCGCCTTCATCTACTAAACTGCCTAATCGTACTTGAAATCTACCTATTATGCCTTCAAAAGGGGCTTTTATTTGGGTAAATTTAAGATGTGTTTGGGCTAATTCTAATTCAGCTTTTGCTTTTTCGTATTTAGCACGAGATAAAGCAAGTTCGCTTTGTGAAACAATGTTTTTATCAGACAGATTAAGTGTGTTTTGATATTCAACTTCGGCAAAATTAAGTTCTGCTTTGGCTTTTTGTACTTCTGCTTGGTAAACAAAAGGCATAATTTGAAAAAGACTTTGGTCTTTTTTAACAAGGTTGCCTTCATCTACAAATACGTTTTGGAGATAGCCTTTTTCTAATGTTCTGATGTCTATGTGTTGTATAGCCTTAATCTGACAGACGTATTCTTTTACGGCTGTGGTATCTTTGCGTACTACGGGAGTACATGTATAGACAGCATCTTCTTTTTCATGATGCTTTTTATGCTGACAACCTGCATATAACAGGATAGAGAAAATTAAAATAGGAATATTTTTCATAGGTTAGTTTTTTGAAATTTTTGAAGTAAACAACTGAAAAACAAATATATGTGATACATTAGGTATCATTAGTTTAGTAATGATGTATGGGAAAACTTTGGAGATTTAGTTAGGTTTGTTTTTCAGCTAACTTTCATAAAAAACTAACTGATGAAATATAATATAAAAAGGGTAAGTTCTGTTTATATTCAGCGGTGCAACTTTTTTTTCTATTATAGTGAAGCAAGAAGAGGGACTAAAAACATAACGAGATACAGGAATAAAACTGTCTAAAAAAGTTTTTACAATTTTCTTTTTAGACTTAGCTTTTTTAAAGCTGGTGTCATAAGAAAGTTCTTCTTCTGTATCTGCTTGTTCTGTTTTGTTGTTTTCTTTTTCTTCTTTTTCTATGGTTTTTTCTATGAACCAAGCTGTGCCTTTCTGTTCAGGTAGGGTAGCTATTGCTGTTACACAAAGCAATATTGGAATTAAGCCTTTAAGCACTTGATTCCAGATATTTACTTTATGTATAGCAAAAAACTTGCGGTTCATAGAATGAGGCGTCAAAAATACGTATAAAACATATCTATTCCAAAAAATAACTGAATAAAAAAATTTATGTTGGTCTGGGTTTTACATATATATAAAAAAGCCATAATTTTTGAGATTATGGCTTTGTACCTGAAAAATTAGTGTGTAAATCTTGGTGTTTTCAAACTTTTGTTGTAGCACAGTCTATAATTTTTCTACTTTAAGTGATGTTAAATATAAGCTTTACGCAAAAATAAATAGAAATTACTTAAAATAAAAATGTATAGAATGCTGTCTTTTTTCATTGTTTTATAATTTTAGTTCTATAAATCATTGTTGGAGATTTGATTTCAGTAAAGTAAACACCTTGTTTTATATGGGATATGTTTATGACATTTGAATTATTTCTTTGATAGATAAGTTTTCCTTGTAAATCATATACATTAACTTGGATATTTGCATTGTTTATTCCTTCAATGTAAGTTTTGAACTCAATACAGAGTGTACTCAAATTATTTAGGAGAGAATTCATCAAATTTAGGTAGAATAAAAGTTTAGTTTTTGATGAGGGAAGAGATTATCCGAAGGATAATCAAGTGCAGGGTTTGAGTCCAAAATGTTGCTTTAAGGATTGGTATTCCTAGTTAGGAACATTACATATAAAATTTATTTATAGAGTTAACTTGACATGAGTGAACTTTTGCTATAACTTTGCAGTCCCTTTTTAGAATACCCTTTCTATAAGGTAAATAAAAATAATGTAGATTAAAGATGTTAGAGCCAAAAAGAACGAAATTTCGCAAGCAGCATAAAATGCCTATCAAAGGAAATGCCACCAGAGGCACAAAGATTTCTTTTGGTAGCTTTGGATTGAAGGCGTTAGAACCTGCCCGTATTACGTCCCGTCAGATAGAAGCGGCACGTATCGCTATGACGCGCTATATGAAGCGTGACGGTAAAGTATGGATACTGATATTCCCGGACAAGCCTATCACGGCAAAACCTGCTGAGGTGCGTATGGGTAAAGGTAAAGGTTCATTAGACCACTGGGTTGCCGTAGTAAGACCCGGTCGTATTATGTTTGAAATAGACGGGGTTTCTCCTGAAGTAGCCAAAGAGGCTTTTCGTCTGGCTTCAGGCAAGTTACCTATTAAAACGAAATTTGTAGTTAGACCTGATTACGTGGAGGGAGGACAATAAATATGAAATTATCAGAAATGAGAGAAATGACCATATCAGAACTTAAAACCAAAGTTCAGGAGCATAAACGTATACTCAACAAAATGAAAATTGACCATACCACAGTAGGGGTAGAAAAAACCTCTGACTTCAAAAAAATGCGCAAAGAAATTGCACAGATGCTCACGGTAATTACAGAAAAAGAAAACAGTCAATCGGCATAACAAGTTATGGAAAATCAAGATAAACCTAAGGTAGAAAGAAACTCTAGAAAAGAACGTATAGGCAAAGTAGTAAGTATTGCAGGAAACAAAAGCATTGTGGTGCTTACAGAACGCAAAGTAAAGTATCCTAAGTACAACAAGTTCGTAACCCGTTCCAAAAAATTTATGGCACATGACGAAGCGAATACTGCTGGGCTTGGGGATACAGTAAAAATTATGGAAACACGCCCGCTTTCGCGTAGGAAGAGATGGCGTTTGGTAGAGGTTATTGAGAGGGCTAAGTAAGGTTAAACTATAATAACAACATTGAGAAAGGAGAAACAATATGATACAGCAAGAATCAAGATTAGTAGTAGCAGACAATACAGGCGCAAGAGAAGTGCTTTGTATCAGGGTATTGGGCGGTTCTAAAAGACGCTATGCTTCTGTGGGCGATATTATTGTGGCTACCGTAAAAGACGCACTGCCTAATGGCACTGTAAAAATGCACGATGTGGTAAAAGCGGTAGTAGTACGTACCAAACGCGCTATCCGCAGAAAAGACGGTTCTTATATCCGTTTTGATGACAACGCCGTAGTGATTATCAATAACCAGAACGAACCTCGTGGTACACGTATTTTTGGTCCTGTGGCACGCGAATTAAGAGAAAAAGAATTTTCACGCATTATCTCATTAGCCCCCGAAGTATTATAAGAAAGGAGAACCTTATGTCAAGAAGAAAGTACAACAAACAAAATAAACTGCATATCCGCAAGGGAGATACCGTAAAAGTACTCAGCGGAAATTATAATATCAAAGGTAAAATAGGAACAGTTCTGGAGGTAGACCCCAAGCGTCAGAGAGCTATTGTGGACGGGCTGAATGTCAAAATGAGACACGTAAAACAAAGTCAGCAAAATCCTAATGGGGGCATTGTTGAGTTCAATGATTATATTCATGTGTCCAAATTACAGGTTATAGACCCTAAAACAGGAAAGCCCTCCCGCGTAGGTCGTAAATTAGTCGCAGGTAAAGACGGAGTGGAGCGTTATGTGCGTTATGCAAAGAAAAGTGGCGAAGTTATCCCTAACAAAAAATAAGAAAGGAGAGAGAAATGTATCAACCTAAATTAAAACAAGAATATAAAGAGAGAGTAGTCAATGCTTTAATCAAGCATTTTGGATATAAAAATGTAATGCAGGTGCCAAAGTTAGAGAAAATTGTACTGAACAGAGGTATCGGTGAAGCTACTTCTGACAAAAAAATGGTAGATGCCGCTTTGGAAGAGTTTGGTAAAATTACAGGGCAGAAAGCTGTGGCTACCCGCTCTAAAAAAGATATTTCTAACTTTAAATTACGTAAGAATGTTCCTATCGGCTGTAAAGTTACGTTACGAGGCAATAAAATGTATGAATTTTTAGACCGCCTGATTACCGTTGCGCTTCCCCGCGTGAGAGATTTCAAAGGGATTGATGAAAAAGGATTTGATGGCAGAGGAAATTATACTTTGGGTATCAAGGAACAGATTATCTTTCCTGAAATCAATGTGGATAAAATCAACAAAATTGCAGGTATGGATATAACATTCGTAACTTCTGCCAATAAAGACGAAGAAGCATTACAACTATTAAAAGAATTGGGTTTACCTTTCAAAAGTACAGCAAAACAAGATTAGACTATGGCAAAAGAAAGTATGAAAGCGCGTGAGCGCAAAAGAGAAAAAGCGGTAAAAAAATATGCTGAACGTAGAGCCGCTTTGAAAGAACGAATTAAAAAAGGAGATACTGATGCCGTAGAGGCTCTGGCGAAACTTCCCCGTAACGCTTCTCCTGTTCGTTTAAGAAATCGTTGTAAAATCACAGGTCGTCCCCGCGCTTATTTGCGCAGATTTGGCTTGTGCAGAAATATGTTCCGTCAGTTGGCAATGAATGGTAAAATCCCCGGTGTAACAAAAGCAAGTTGGTAGTAAGTAAAGAAAAAAGTATATGAATACAGATAAAATTGCAGATTTATTAACGCGTATCCGTAATGCCATCATGGCAGGACACCGCTTTGTAGAAGTTCCTTCTTCTAATCTAAAAGTGGCTATTGTAAAAGTACTGAAAGAAAATGGCTTTATTCTTAACTACAAGGTAGTAGAAAACCAGCCCCAGAACATTCTGAAAATAGCGCTTCGCTACCACCCCCAGACCAAAGTTCCCGCTATCAATGCTTTGGTACGTGTAAGTACACCTGGTTTGCGCAAGTACTCTTCCGTAGAAGATTTACCCCGCATTCTTAACGGTATGGGCATAGTTATTCTTTCTACGCCCAAAGGTATCATCAGTGATAAACAAGCCCGCGAACTAAACGTAGGTGGAGAAGTATTATGTTATGTTTATTAAAAATTTGAAAAACTATGTCACGTATAGGTAAAAAAGTTATTCCCATTCCCCAAGGTGTAGAAGTGAAAGTAAGTCCTTCTAATGAAGTTACCGCAAAAGGTAGCAAGGGAGCATTATCCGCTAAAATTGATGCGGACATGAAGATAATCATAGAAAACAATGAAATCAGGATAGAACGCCCTACTGACCAGAAACGCCACAAATCTTTGCATGGATTAAGCCAGGTACTGATTGCCAATATGGTGGAAGGAGTTTCCAAAGGTTTTGTAAAACAAATGGAATTAGTAGGGGTAGGTTATAAGGCAGATGCAAAAAATGGTGTTTTAGAACTCAATTTAGGTTATTCGCACACGATATTCTTTGCCTTGCCTGATGAGGTATCCGTAGAAACACTTTCTGAAAAAGGTAAAAACCCAATTATTACTTTAAAAAGTATAGATAAACATCTTATCGGTCACGTAGCAGCAAAAATCCGCTCCTTCCGTAAGCCAGAACCCTACAAAGGAAAAGGTATCAAGTTTGTGGGTGAAACCTTACGCAGAAAAGCAGGTAAATCCGCAGGTAAAGGAAAATAAAATATATATCATATTTACAAGTAGAGAATTATGTCTTTAAGTAAAGAACAACGCAGAAAAAGAATACAAAAAAGTATTAAGAAGCGCAGAATCGTGAGTGCAGAGCGCCCACGGCTGTCTGTATTCCGTAGCAATGCGGAGATTTATGTCCAGATTATAGATGATACCCAAGGTAAAACTCTGGTTGCGGCATCTTCTCGTGAAAAGGAAATTCTAGGACAGAAAGTTACGAAAACAGAAAAAAGTAAACTGGTTGGCAAACTCATTGCTGAGCGTGCCAAATCCAAAGGTATTAGTAAAGTTTGGTTTGACAGAGGTGGATTTCTGTATCATGGCAGAGTAAAGGCTTTGGCTGATGCGGCAAGAGAAGCAGGGTTAGAATTTTAATTGTGGAATAAAGAAAAATTGTAAATTTGTCGTTTGATTATGTCAGGAGAAAAAACATACGAAAAAAGAGATAAACATAACTCAGATATCAAAAAGCCTAAAGCGGGTGAACTTGAACTGAAAGAGAACTTAGTATATGTAGGTCGCGTAGCTAAGGTTGTAAAAGGTGGTCGTAGATTCAGTTTTAGCGCTATTGTAGTAGTAGGCGATGGGAACGGCACTGTAGGTCATGGATTAGGCAAGGCTACAGAGGTTACCAATGCTATTACTAAAGGTAGTGATGATGCTAAAAAGAATTTGGTGAAAGTAAATATCATAGGGCATACTATTCCTCATGAAGTTATTGCTAAACACAGTGCTACCCGCGTACTGCTCCGCCCTGCGGCACCTGGAACAGGAGTAATTGCAGGAGGTGCTATGCGTGCTGTATTAGAAAGTGTAGGAGTAAAAGACGTATTGTGTAAGGTATTGGGTTCATCTAATCCGCACAATGTGGTAAAAGCTACTATTAAGGCATTACAGATGCTTCGTAACGTAAACACAGTGGCAGAACACAGAGGAATTACTCCCTCAAAAGTATTAAAAGGATAAAGGAGGATATATGGCAAAAGTAAGAGTTACACAAGTAAGAAGCACTATCGGTGCTACCCCAAGACAAGAAAGAAACTTGCTTGCCTTAGGTATCAAAAAAAGAGGTCAATCTAAAGAATTTGAACTCACTCCTCAAATTGAGGGAATTATCAGAAAAGTATCACATTTAGTAAAAGTAGAACATATTTAAGAAACAAAGTTATGAAATTACATAGTTTGAAATTTGCAAAAGGTTCAGTAAAAACTCGTAAACGTATTGCACGCGGTCCAGGAAGTGGTTCAGGAGGTACAGCAGGACGTGGTCACAAAGGGGCGCAGTCCCGTTCAGGATATTCTCAGAAACGCGGTTTTGAAGGCGGACAGATGCCTTTACAAAGACGTATTCCCAAGTATGGTTTCAAAAATCCATTCCGTAAAGAATACTCTCCCGTCAATTTAGATGTACTTCAGAAACTTGTTGACGAAAATCCTGGAACTACTGTTATAGACAGAGAATTTCTTATCCAAAAAGGACTTATCTCTAAACAGTCTGCTCCCGTAAAAATATTAGGGCGTGGCGAACTGAAAGCTAAATTAGAAGTAAAAGCTGCCGCTTTCAGTCAGTCTGCCAAAGAAGCTATTGAAAAATTAGGTGGTGTTGCTACCCAAGTATAATCTATGAAACGTTTAATTACAACTATTCAAAATATCTTCAAGATAGAAGAACTCAAAAAACGAATCCTGTACACGTTAGGTTTATTGCTTATCTACCGTATAGGTTCGTTTATTGTTTTACCCGGTATTGACCCCGTGCTTTTAGAAGCAGGTGTAAAAAGTGCAGGGCAAAAAGAAGGTATTCTCGGTCTTTTAGACCTTTTTGTAGGAGGTTCTTTCTTCAAAGCTTCCGTTTTTGCCTTAGGGATTATGCCATATATCTCCGCATCTATCATCATGCAGTTGGTAGGTATAGCTATTCCGCATATCCAGAAACTGCAAAGAGAAGAAGATGGCAGAAAAAAAATCAATCAATATACTCGCTATTTAACTATTCTTGTAACTTTTTTGCAAGCCGCAGGTTATGTGGTCAATTTAAGAAGTATAGCAGGGAACGCTATTATTGTTTCTGACGGTCTGTTCTGGATTTCTACGGTAGTTTGTCTAACCTCTGGTACTATGTTGGTTATGTATCTTGGTGAACGTATTACTGAAAAAGGTATCGGAAACGGGACTTCCCTCATTATTGCCATTGGTATCATATCTCGCCTTCCCTCAGCACTGTTTCAGGAGTTTTTATCCCGCAAAGAAGACAACCTGCTTATTGTATTCCTCTTGGAACTTGCGGCACTGTTTGGGGTAATTATGGCTGTTATTCTGCTCACACAAGGTACACGCAAAATACCTGTTCAGTATGCAAAGCGTATTGTCGGAAACAAAATGTACGGCGGTACAAGACAATACATACCTCTTAAAATAGCTACGGCTGGGGTTATGCCTATTATCTTTGCACAGTCTATCATCTATATTCCTGCAACTGTTGCACAGTTTTTTCCCGAAACGGCCGCAACATCCTCTGTACTAAGAGCTTTATCTGACCCTACGGCTATTTTGTATAATATTCTGTTAGCATTATTGATTATTGTATTCACGTATTTTTACACGGCTATTATCATTAACCCTGTTCAAATGGCAGATGATATGAAACGCAACGGTGGTTTTATACCAGGGGTAAAACCAGGAAAGCCCACAGCAGAATACATTGATGCTATCTTAACCCGTATCACACTACCTGGTTCTTTATTCCTTGCAATTATTGCTATATTACCTGCATTTGCAAGAGTGGGCGGCGTACAGGCACAGTTTGCAGATTTTTATGGAGGCACTTCTATTCTGATTGTTATTGGAGTTGTGTTAGATACATTACAACAAATAGAAAGCTACCTCATCATGAAAAAATACGATGGTTTAATGCAGTCTGGTAGATTAAAAGGGCGTCAGGAAAAAGGAATGGTAGTAACTTCACAGATATAAAACGAAAATAATAGTTAGAGAACAGAATATATGGCAAAAGGCACACCGATAGTAAAAACCCAAGAACAAATAGAAAAAATCAGAAAAAGTTGTCAATTAGTTAGCGCAACGATAGCCGAAGTAGGTAGACACATCAAACCCGGTGTGTCTACCTTGTCTTTGGATAAAATTGCAGAAACTTTTATCCGCGACCACGGGGCTATACCTGCATTCAAAGGGTATCAATTTGACCCTGATGTTATCCCTTTTCCAGGAACACTTTGCACTTCTATCAATGAAGTAGTGGTACATGGTATTCCTTCTGCTAATGCTTTTCTTAAAGAAGGAGATATCATCTCTATTGATTGCGGTGTGATATTAGATGGTTACTTTGGAGATTCAGCTTATACTTTTGGAGTAGGAGAAATTAGTGCAGAAAAAGAGAAACTACTTCGCGTAACCAAAGAAGCCCTTAACCGCGCCATTACACAGGTAAAAGTCGGAAATAGATTAGGTGATTTAGGCTATGCCGTTCAAAGTTATGTAGAAAGCTTTGGTTTCTCCGTAGTCAGAGATATGGTGGGGCATGGTGTAGGTATCAAATTGCATGAACCTCCTGATGTACCTAACTATGGCATTAGAGGAAAAGGAAAACAATTCCAAGCAGGTTGGGTAATCGCTATTGAACCTATGGTAAACATCGGAAAACATCATATTGCCGTAGCTAATGACAACTGGACAGTATACGCTGTAGATAGAAAACCCTCTGCACAATTTGAACATACAGTCGCAATTTTTAATGACCGCACTGAAATTTTAACTACTTTTGCAGAAATTGAACAATTAACCAATATCACGATTTATGGCTAAACAAGATGCAATTGTACAGGACGGAACAGTAATAGAAGCACTCCCCAACGCTATGTTTAGGGTAGAACTCCAAAATAATTTAGTTATTCTCGCAACTATATCTGGTAAAATGAGATTACATTATATCAAAATCTTACCAGGAGATAAAGTAAAAGTAGAAATATCGCCTTATGACCTTACACGTGGCAGAATAATATTTCGGTACAAGTAAGATGCTTTCTATATGAATTTAGATTTATCTATCAAGAAAACATCAGGAAAAGCAAGCTATTTAAACTTATTTCTTAAATAACCCAATTAAAATCAGATAAAAAGCGACTCATCATAAAAAATGAGTCGCTTTCTGTATGTAAGAATATTTTGTTTTTATTTAATCTCTACTTTAATTCCTTCGGAATGACTATTAAATTCAGGAGCATACATACATTGAATAGTAGCAATACCGTTCTGAAATGTCCCTCTATGCGTAGCACGGAGCGGATATTCAAATACATAAGTACCTTTACGAAGATAATCCATGAAAAAGTGTGTAGCAATATCACGAGTGCTTTCATAATATCCTAATCCGTCTTGATATTTGTAGCGAGAAATCACGTTCATAGGTTCAAAACCAGAAGCACGCATATCTTTGAGATGGATATATTCCATATCTCTGTCTGAACGTAATTCTATGCGTACTTTCACTATATCGCCTACTTGAATAGGTGTAGTTTCTGTTATAGGTTCTAATACTTTGCCTTTATCTGTAACGCGTTCTATAAAGAGTTGTTTTTTAAGTTTAAGCGGCGTTTCGTGTGGGGTAATTTTGTCCATTTGTTCAAAATATTGCCAATACACAGCTCCCCAAGCAATTCCTTCATCTTTTTTATGAACTGTGATATTTCCCATTTCAGGTTTAATTTCTGAACCTTGCCACGAAGTTTTGAAATATCCTGTACCTGCTTCGGTTTTTTCAGGCGTTACAACCATATTTCCCAAAGTAATTTCTACAATTTCATTACTCATCAATTGATTTACGCCTCTGCGTAACAGCGCATAACAGGCTTCGGTAGTAGCTTTGGTTGTTTTCCAATCTTGGGTTTGTTTTTGTTTTAGCAACCATATTTTAAGTTCTTCTACGGATTTTTGGTCATTAGTAATTTCATCAAAACATTCTATCATAAGGGCTTGTGTTTCAATAGGTGCTTGATACCAGTAATAACCTGACGTGTTTTCTTTGAAATACATGCCCATTTCCTCATTGTAAATAGCATGTTCTTTAATGGATTTCATGATGTCCTGTGCAAGTTTAGCGTTAGTTTTAGGAAGATTTCCTGAATTATCTTGTGCAAAACGGTGTGCGGCAAGGGCTATCATGCCTTTGAGCATGATATTACGGCTTGTCCAGTATTTTTCAGCCTGTTTGGTGAAATAATTAAATGCTTCTTCATAGCGAGTATCCAATTTATGTTGCATAAAATAGCTTCTTGTGTATAGATAATGCACCACATAATAGCTAAGGTGGTCATCATTCATATTGGTTGCATATTTTTTAATGTCTAAATAATGTTCATACATACGTGCGTCTATGTAAGGAAGGGCTTTTTGAATAATCTCCTCTGAACTACCATATTGTTGAGTATTTACATTCATGGCTTTAAGATGCCCAAAACCTGCTATAATATGCTGTGTCATCCAAGGATTGTCAGGCATACCAGGAAACCAAGTAAAGCCGCCGTTAGGTGTCTGACGTTCTTTTATGGTTTTGAGTGCTTTACTTAACTCATAACTCATACGATTAAGGTCAAAAAGAATGGCTACGCGTTTTTTACGTTCAGTTTCATTTTGTCCTTGTAGAACCCAAGGGGTTTCTTCTAATAAAGCAGATTTGAGTTCTTGATTTTTTTCTAAATTAGAAAGTAAGGCTTTACTATCAGGTTCAGTTGCCCAGCGGTCAAATACAGCTTTGATTTTAGGGTGAGAATTAGCAATATGGGTAGCTATGCTATTAGCATAAAAACGACTAAATACTTGTTCTGTACACTCATGCGGAAATTCCATTAGATAAGGTAAAGCCTGTACTGCATACCACGCAGGATTTGAAGTAAATTCTATGGTAAGTTTATGGCTTCTTAATGTAGTAGAACCATTGTTTTGTGTGCTTAATTTATCAAATTTGAATTGTTTTTTCTCTCTGCTGCGTATAGGTAAAGGCAAACTTTCAGTTACTAACAATTTATCTGTTACTACGGGTGCAGTAGATTCTTCTCCATCAGAAAATTCATTTGTAACCGCAACTACTCTATGCGTGATGGCAGAAATGCCTGCGGGAATGGTTATTTTCCATGAAACACCTTTGTTCTGACCGGGTTCCAAAGTAAAATCCTGCTCTGTGTTAGTAATTTGGCAAAGTTGTTCAATAGGTTTAAGCGTAAGTGCATCAAAAAGTGCAATTTTTACCTTTCCTGAAAGGGTTTTATTAGATAAATTCGTGGTTTTGGCAGGAAATTCCATTACATCAGTTTCTCTGAAAAATCGCGGTGCATTAGGCTGAACCATAAGTTCTTTTTGTGTAACCACTTCATCATACAAAGTACCTGTTTTCAAATCCTGGGTATGGGCAAGTGCCATAAATTTCCATTTGGTAAGGGCTTCAGGGATAGTAAAACTCAACACATATTCACCTTTTTCATTCGTTTGTACATTAGGATAAAAGAATGCGGTTTCATTCAGATTAGTGCGTATTTTTACTTCACCTTGTTTTTTTTGTATATCTTTCTCATCACCGCCTTTATCTTTTTCATTATCCTTTTCAGTTATGGTAACAGAAGGAGAGGGTTTTTCTTCTTTTGGCATATCATCTACATCTTCGGCACTTTTTTCCATGTATGCAATGCCATCATCTTTTGTAGCTTGCTTAGCTTGCTTTTTAACACCAGCTCTTTTGATTGTATTGTGATAACTGTGCGAATAAAAATATAAACCATAATAGTTCAAATAATCATCAGATAAGGTTTCTCCATACACGTATGTATGCCA
>CALIZB010000116.1 GCA_938028625.1 uncultured Bacteroidia bacterium
GATAAAAAATCGGCAACACTCATGCTCTCGGCTATTCTTCAAATGAAAGTCATAGATTTAGAATTTAATGCCCAAGAGTTTAACCTTGAAACCGATTATTTCTCCGTGTATAGAGTAGATTTTAAGGCTACAATAAAGAAAAAAAATGGAGAACAACTATTGGTATTGATTGAATTACAAAAAATAAAGTTCAGTACAGAAGATATTTTTCGTTTTCGTACTTATCTCGGACAACAATATATGTCTAAATCTAACGTAGATGCCAATAACAAACCTTTACCTATCATTACTATTTACATTCTTGGGCATTATTTGGAAGATTATCAAGATAGCCCGATTTTACGTATTAAAAAACACATCATAGAACACAGTACAAACAAAGAATTAAAACAAGGTAAAAGTGATTTTATTGAGTTGCTCAATCATGACAGTATTATTATTCAGATACCTGCACTGAAAAAAAAGAAAAATAAAAAAGATGAATTAGAAAAGCTATTAGACATATTTGAGTTAGTCAAAAAACGGCAGATAGAATACAATGAAAAAGAGCTGTCAAAAACCTATTTTCCGATATTAAGACGTTTGCATAAAGCGATACAAAATGAAGAACTTCAAAACATCATGACCGTAGAAGAGGATATAGTAGAGAGCATAAGACAAAAAGAAAGTGAATTATTAGCCAAAGATGAGGTAATTAAACAAGAGAGAAAGCGGGCAGATCAAGAGAGAGAAAGAGCAGAACAGTTAGAACAAGAAAAAATAATCATGATACATTTTATGTTAGATATGGGCATACACCTACAACAAATCAAAGAGAAACTCAATATAGATGAGGATTTTCTTAAAAAACATAACTTTTTATAGAGAAATGTATGTTTTTTAACTTTAAATAAAGTTTTGCATGTTATCAAAATTTTATTGATAACACAATATAATCTAAATTAAAGATTACACTGTAATAAGAGTTACATGTACATTATAATAAATCTTGTAAATTGCAGTCGTTATGAAAAATATAAAAGAAGTATTGTACCGTTTGGGTATTGAAGAAATCAATTCGGCGGCATGCACAGGTATCAACTGGGCACACGATAGTGCGGCAGAACCTATGGTCATAAAATCGCCTGTAAACGGAGAACGTATAGCCGCTGTAAATACTTGTACTGTTGAAGATTATGAGTACATTATTCAAGCGGCACAAAAAGCATTTATTCACTGGCGGAGTGTTCCTGCACCTAAAAGAGGAGAAATTGTAAGACAAATTGGTGATAAACTTCGTGAGTATAAAGAAGATTTAGGATATTTGGTAAGCTACGAGATGGGTAAAATTTATCAAGAAGGCTTAGGAGAAGTACAAGAAATGATAGATATATGCGATTTTGCTGTGGGTTTATCTCGTCAGTTGTATGGTTTAACTATGCATTCTGAACGTCCAAATCATAGAATGTATGAACAATGGCATCCTTTGGGAATTGTAGGAATTATTTCTGCATTCAATTTTCCTGTTGCAGTTTGGTCTTGGAATGCTATGATTGCCGCTGTATGTGGAGATGTATGCGTATGGAAACCTTCTGAAAAAACTCCTTTATCTGCTATTGCAGTACAAAATATTCTTAAAGATGTCTTAGTTAAAAATAATCTGCCCGAAGGTATATTCAACCTCATTATTGGCGGAAGAGAAATTGGTGAGTTGATGGCAAAAGATGATAGAGTACCGTTAGTCTCCGCAACAGGTTCTACCCGAATGGGAAGAGCTGTAGGCAAAACTGTGGCAGAACGCTTGGGCAGAAGTCTTTTGGAACTTGGCGGAAACAATGCCATTATCATTACTCCCCATGCGGATTTGGATATGGCTATGCGTGCTGTGGTGTTTGGTGCAGTAGGTACAGCAGGACAAAGATGCACCACTACTCGTAGGTTAATTATTCATGAAAGTATTTATGAAGAAGTGAAACAACGTCTAGTAAAAATTTACCAGCAGTTAACCATAGGAAATCCACTTCAAGAAGGTAATCTTGTAGGTCCTTTAATAGATAAACAAGCCGTAGAGAATATGCAAAAAGCGCTTGATAAGGTACAAAAAGAAGGTGGCAAATTGATTTATGGAGGTGAAGTATTAACAGGTATAGGTTATGAAACAGGCACGTATGTACGTCCTGCATTAGTAGAAGCAGAAAACCATTACACCACAGTTCAAGAAGAGACTTTTGCGCCTATTCTTTATCTGCTTAAATATGATACATTAGAAAACGCAATTGCTATGCAAAATGGGGTAAAACAAGGATTATCTTCTGCTATTTTCTCTCTTAACATGCGGGAAACAGAATTATTTTTAAGTTATGCAGGTTCGGATTGTGGTATTGCTAATGTAAATATAGGTACGTCAGGGGCAGAAATTGGGGGTGCTTTTGGAGGAGAAAAAGAAACAGGTGGGGGAAGAGAGTCAGGTTCAGATAGTTGGAAAGCCTACATGCGCAGACAAACGAATACTATCAATTGGAGTACAGCACTGCCATTAGCACAGGGAATTAAATTTGATGTATAAAAAATTTTTGTTTTTTCCTTTCAAAATTTTATTACTTTTGCTGTACAATTTACAATAAACATGGGACAATATCTAATCGGTTTAGTTATTGCTGGTCTGATAGCCGCCTTTATCTACAAAGATGCTAGCCAAAGAGGCATGAACGCAATAGTAT
>CALIZB010000117.1 GCA_938028625.1 uncultured Bacteroidia bacterium
TATGTTTCAAAAATTCATTCATCGCCCTGTATTAGCCATATCTGTTTCTTTGGTAATAGTATTTTTAGGCTTAATTTCTATCCGGAGTATTCCTGTTTCACAGTTTCCTGAAATAGCGCCCCCACGCGTAATGGTATTTATTGCCTACCCTGGTGCAAGTGTAGATGTACTTGTCAATACTACGCTTATTCCCCTGGAAAGAGCTATCAATGGGGTACAGGGTATGCAATACATTATCTCTGATGCGACTAGTGCAGGTGAAGCTACTATTCAGGTAGTTTTTGAACCAGGTACAGACCCCAATGCCGCCGTAGTAAATGTAAAAACAAGGGTAGACCAGATTATGAACAATCTGCCCCCCTTGATACAACGGGAAGGTATTATTATTTCTCCCATTCAGCCCAGTATGCTCATGTATGTTAATCTGTACAGTACAGACAAAAACGCTGACGAAAAATTCCTTTACAACTATGCTAATGTCCATATTATTCCTGAATTGCAACGCATCAAGGGCATGGGCAGAGCGCAGAATCTCGGTTCACGCAGTTATGCCATGCGTATATGGCTAAAACCAGACCGTATGCGCGCCTATAATGTATCCACGGAAGAAGTTATGCAGGCTGTCAGTGAACAGAGCGTAATCGGAAGACCAGGTCGTTTAGGATTAAGTTCAGGAAAGCAGGTGCAGTCCTTGGAATATGTACTGGTATATAAAGGACGTTTCAACAAACCCGAAGAGTACGAAAATATCATTATCAGGGCAACCCCCGAAGGTGAAATCTTGAAACTCAAAGATGTTGCCCGTATAGAACTTGGCAGTGAGTTTTTTGACATTTACTCTAACAAAGACGGCTATCCCTCAGCTTCTATTGTGCTTAAACAAAACTTTGGCACGAATGCAAGTGAAATTATTAAAGAAACCAAAAGCAAATTAGATGAACTTAAAAAAGACTTCCCCCCAGGTATGGACTACGAAATCAGCTATGATGTGTCCAAATTTTTAGATGCCTCCATAGACCAGGTTATTCATACTTTGGTAGAAGCGTTTATTCTGGTAGCCATCGTGGTTTTTGTTTTTCTCGGAGATTTCAGGTCTACGCTTATTCCTGTCATTGCTGTACCTATTTCATTAGTAGGAGCATTTATTTTTATGAGCTTTTTAGGCTTAACTCTTAACCTCATTACTTTGTTTGCTTTGGTACTAGCTATTGGTATTGTAGTAGATGATGCTATTGTGGTAGTAGAAGCCGTGCATGCCAAAATGGACGAGGAACATCTTACCCCTTATCAGGCGGTAAAAAAAGTGTTGCACGAAATCAGCGGTGCTATTATAGCCATTACTCTGGTCATGACTGCAGTTTTTGTACCTTTAGCGTTTCTTTCAGGACCGGTAGGTATGTTTTATAGGCAGTTTTCTATTACTATGGCAAGTGCTATTTTACTTTCAGGGTTAATTGCTCTTACACTTACTCCTGTACTTTGTGCGATTATCCTCAAAAGCCACCACGGAAAAAAACGCAGGAGAACCCCTATAAACATATTTTTAGATTGGTTTAACCGCAATTTTGAAAAAATTACAGGAAAATACACCAAACTTCTCACACTCATTGCTCACCGCAGAATACTCACTTTTGGGGTACTGGGTTTTTTTGCTTTCGGAATATTTAGCCTCAACCAAAAACTGCCTGCCGGTTTTATTCCCAATGAAGACCAGGGTATGATTTATGCTATTATTCAGACCCCACCTGGTTCTACTTTGGAAAGAACCAATGAGATTGCTCACCATTTGCAAAAAATTGCTGAAAAAATCCCAGATATACAGTCTGTTACTTCTCTGGCAGGATATGAAGTTCTCACCGAAGGACGAGGTTCAAATGCAGGAACTTGTCTTATCAATCTCAAAAACTGGTCTGCAAGAAAGCATTCTGTACACGAAGTTGTTGAGGAATTAGAAGAAAAAACCAAAGATATAGGTGCTGTAATAGAGTTTTTCCAACCGCCCGCGGTGCCAGGTTATGGTTCTTCTGACGGTTTCTCTTTACGAATGTTAGATAAAAACACTCATATAGATTATCAAGAATTTGACAAAGTCAACAAAGAATTTATGGAAGCATTAAGTAAAAGAAAAGAACTTACAGGACTTTTTACATTCTATGCTGCTAATTATCCCCAGTATGAACTCGTAATAGATAATGAAAAAGCCATGCAAAAAGGCGTTTCTATCGGCAGAGCTATGGAAAACCTTAATATCCTGATAGGCAGTACGTATGAACAGGGATTTACACGGTTTCAGAACTTTTTTAAGGTATACACACAAGCCGCACCGGAATACCGCAGAATGCCCACAGACCTTGAAAACCTATTTATCAAAAATGACAAAGATGAATTAGTACCTTACTCTGCTTTTATGAAGTTAGTCAAAACGCAGGGACCTAATGAAATTACCCGCTTTAACCTGTACATGTCTTCGGCTATACGCGGTATGCCTGCAGAAGGATATACCACAGGAGAAGCCATAAAAGCCATACGCGAAGTAGCCAAAAAAGTGTTACCCAAGGGATATGACATTGCATGGGAAGGACTTTCTTATGATGAAGCCAACAGAGGAAATGAAGCTATATACATTTTTGCTATTGTATTAGTGTTTGTGTATTTAGTATTGGCGTCACAGTATGAAAGTTTTATCCTGCCATTAGCAGTGGTTTTATCTCTTCCTGTGGGGGTATTTGGTTCATTTCTCTTGCTCAAACTTATGGGGCTTGCCAATGATATTTACGCTCAGATAGGTTTAATTATGCTCATAGGACTATTGGGTAAAAATGCCGTTCTGATAGTAGAATTTGCTGTACAACATCGCTTAAAAGGCTATACTATTTTAGAATCTGCTATTGAAGGCGCAAAAGTACGGTTAAGACCTATTCTCATGACGTCTTTTGCCTTTATTGCAGGACTAATTCCTTTGGTGCGTGCTACAGGGGCAGGGGCAGTAGGCAACAGAACCATAGGCGCTTCTGCTATGGGAGGTATGATACTCGGTACAGTATTAGGTATTTTTGTTATTCCCGGACTGTATTACATATTTGGCAAACTGGCAGACGGCAGGCGGATTATTAAAAATGAAGAAATGAACCCGCTTTCGGAAGAAATTGTCCATAACCATATCAAAAGAGAAAATGTATTCAGAAGACTTCAAAAACGTTTTAATAAAAAATCCTATCGCAATGAAAATCAAAATCCTCTATAAGGCTTTATTAACAAGTCTGCTGTTTACGCTGTTTTCATGCAGAATACCTAACTATATGGTCAGAACTAATTCTTTGACCTTGCCAAAAACCTACGAAAATCAATCTCCTGATACAATTAACACTGTTCAAACGAACTGGCGACAGTACTTTCAAGATAAAAGTTTAGAAACTTTGATAGATACAGCCCTGAAAAATAATCAAGAGTTAAATATACTTTTGCAAGAAATAGAAATTAGTAAAAATGAAATCCGAACCCGAAAAGGCGAATATTTACCTTTTGTAACTTTAAATGGTGATATTGGCTTGGAAAAAGAAAGTCATTTCTCTCGTATGGGCATATTAGAAGAGAAAACAGAACTCAAACCTGTTCCTTTCAGAGATTTCGCAATTGGATTTAATACAAGTTGGGAATTAGACGTTTGGCGCAAATTAAGAAATGCCAAAGACGCCGCAAAAGCTAAATATCTAGCTACCCAACCCAAGAAGGTAGAAATTTTGTTGTTACTCAGTTAATAGCTGAAATAGCACATTCTTATTACGAACTGCTAGCGTTAGATAATTTACTTAGTATCGTAGAACAAAATATTGCTATCCAAAAACAAGCACTTTTTGTAGTAGAACAACAAAAAAACTCTGCCAAAGTATCTCAATTAGCTGTCAATCGTTTTCATGCACAATTGCTTAACACTACAAATTTACAGTATCAATTAAAACAAGAAATAATACAAGCAGAAAACCGTATTCATAGGCTTACAGGTGTTTTTCCACATTCTATCTTACGGCAGAGTAAAGATTTTATGATTACCCCTGTAGATAGCTTGATAAATGCAGGTATTCCCGCTCAATTATTAAGAAATCGCCCTGATATACGCCAAATGGAATATGAACTTTTAGCCGCTAAACTTAACATCAAAGTTGCCAAAGCTGCGTTTTATCCTGCTTTTAGGATTACTTCTGCCGTAGGTTTAAAGGGTTTTAATCCTGACCTTTTGTTTGACCCCAAAGCACTCCTTTTTTCTATTATCGGTGATGCAATAACGCCCATAGTAAATAGAAATGCTATTAAAGCAAATTACTTTAATGCACACCATCAAGAAGCACAAATGCTTTACAAATATCAGCAAACTGTTCTAAATGCGTATTTAGAAGTTTTAACGCAAATTAATGCATTTCAAAATATAATCAAAGTCTGCAAACTAAAACCAAAGAAGCCGATATTCTCACACAATCCATAGAAATTGCTAATGAACTCTATCGCTATGCACGCGCGGATTATGTAGAAGTCTTACTCACTCAAAGAGAAGCCTTAAATACAAAAATGGAACTCGTAGAAATAAAACTCAAACAATTCCATGCAAAAGTGAGTTTATATCAAGCCTTAGGTGGTGGCTGGAAATAAAACCATTTAGCACGAAATCATTATCACTAAAATTTGAAAATTTTATACTTTATTTTCAAGATTCTTACATTACATCAACTAATACGGGGAATATTACTCATCTTACGGCTATGCTAAACTTTTAGTTACTCCATAAAATAAAATATCATAAATTTTTCATAATACCTGTAATATTCTTATTTTTGTGAAAAACTTTAAACACTTCAATATATGGCATTAGACCGCTTTGGCATAGCAAAACGTATCGCTCAAGAAGTAAAAGATGGTATGTACGTCAATCTCGGCATTGGTATTCCTACTTTAGTAGCCAATTATATTCCTGATACCATCAGTGTTGTTTTACACACAGAAAACGGCTTACTGGGTATGGGACCTTTTCCTTATGAAGACGAAGTAGACCCTGACCTTATCAATGCAGGCAAACAAACTGTTACTGCTTTACCCGGTGCCGCTTTTATGGACTCCGCAGATAGTTTTGCTATGATTAGGGGTGAACATATTGACCTTACTATTCTCGGTGCTATGGAAGTATCCGAAAATGGGGATATCGCAAATTGGAAAATCCCAGGTAAAATGGTCAAAGGCATGGGCGGCGCTATGGATTTGGTAGCCTCCGCAAGAAATATTATTGTAGCTATGCAACAAGTAAATAAATACGGAGAGTCTAAATTGCTACCCAAATGCACACTTCCTTTAACGGGTGTAAAATGCGTCAAAAAAATTGTTACTGAACTCGGCGTATATGAAGTAAATAACGGCTTTGTGCTTTTAGAACGCGCCCCCGGTGTAAGCATTGAAGAAATTAAAAAAGCTACCGCAGGAAAACTGATTATCAATGGAGAAGTTCCTGAGATGAAAATTTAACTTTACTTTGAATTTTTTACTGTCTTTTATGTTATTACAAACATGTTTGCCAATACTGTTCTCATGCCTAATACCCAACAAAAATTACAATTTTACTACAATCATGTAGAAAAGGCTTTATGTTCTATACAATTGCCCGATTATCCTACTAATTTATATGAACCTATCCAATATACTTTATCACTAAAAGCTAAGCGCATGCGCCCCATGCTGATACTCTTTGCTTTGGATATGTTCAAAAAACCTTTAGAGCTTGGCTACAATGCAGTTTGCGGTATAGAACTCTTTCACAATTTTACTCTTATTCATGATGATATCATGGATAACGCCCCCACACGTAGAAGTATGCCTACCGTACACGCTAAATGGAATACTAATACAGCTATTCTCTCAGGAGATGCTACTTTTGTACTCGCTCATGAATTTATATCCGATACAAACTCACCTAATCTAAAAGCTATTCTCAAAAATTTTCATAAAACCGCACTTGAAGTATGCGAAGGACAAATGTTAGATATGCAATTTGAAACTCGTAATAATGTCACCATTCCTGAATATATCAACATGATACGGCTAAAAACGTCTGTTTTACTCGGTTGTAGTTTGTATATTGGCGCATTACTGGCTGAAACAAGCAAGGAAAACGCACAAAAACTCTACGACTTCGGAGTAAAACTCGGTATTGCTTTCCAGTTACAAGACGATTATTTAGATGTATATGCAGATAGCAACAAATTTGGCAAACAAGTAGGCGGAGATATTATTGCCAATAAAAAAACATGGCTGATGCTTAAAGCTATTGAATTAGCAGATAGTCATCAAAAAAAAGCTATTCAGGAGTGTTTTATATTGTCTAATCCTGAACAGAAAGTAGAAATAATGAAAAGTATTTACTCTGATTTGAATATACCTGTATTAGCACAACAAGAAATAGACAGACTATATCAAGAATCTATGCAATATCTGTTAAGTTTATCCCAACAAGCAGATATAGATACATTAGTTGCTTTTGCTCAATATTTAATGAACCGCGAAATTTAACGTTAATTTGCACTTCAAACTATGGATTTATTAAAAGCATTTTTTATCGGTATTCGTTTGGCAATACCCGCGCAAGGTATGTCGCATGGGCATATCCGCATGTTCTATAAAGGCATAAAAGGTTTAGAAAATGAGTACTATGACCAAAGTAAAATTGAACAATGGGACAAAGAAATTAAAACGGCTTATCACGAAATAGCTACTATATTTGAAAAAAATGAACATATTGCACAAAAAGTAACTGATTTAGACAAAGTTTGTGAAAAATATACCTTTTTACAGCCATTAAACGAATATCTTGTAGACATTGGCTTAATTCACTTTTTTGCAAATTCCCCGAGTTACAATAAAGAAGACTATTTTGAAACGCAAGAATGGCTACAAATAGAAGAAAAACTCGCTGAAAGAGGCACAGAACTCTTAAATTGGTTGCTGTATATAGAGGAAGCCAAGTCTGCACAAGCAGAAATTTCTCTACAAAGCTACATAGAGGATTTTTTACTTGTAGGTGATGAAATCAATGAAGACCAAGAAAACCTAAAACTTTATGAACCGCTCATAGAAGCCCAAGATTATCTACAAGAAACCCCGTTAGATTTATTTTTACTTTACGAAAAGCTCCCTGAAACTCATGATTTAAAACCGCTTTTTTTTCCAATGATGTGTTATTTTAGATCGCCTAATCAACCTGAATCAACCTTGCTTTCCGCTATAAATTGCGGTGGTAATATCATAGAACATGGCGCTGTATTAGCCACAGCACTTTGCGCTACGCAAGATTGGAAAAAATTCCCTGAAACTTGGCAAAAGTATTTTATTTGATATTCACACTGTTTTATCAGGCAATATTTTATTGAGTATTTTCTCAAAAAACGGTACAGTCCAAATAAAAATAAACACGCCAAAAACATTAAATAAAACATGAGCATTAGCCAGTGTTCTCTCAACACTTGCATTCCTACTGATAATCTCTACCACATCTACAAAAGGATAAAATAAAATAAGCCCAAGTATAATGGATAAAAGATTAAAAGTAATATGAAATAACCCTGTTTTAATCGCTTGCCGACTACCTTTTATCGTAGCTAATAACGTATCACTACAAGTGCCTAATTCTGCACCTATCATAATAGCTATACCACCTGCAAGGTTAAGAAATCCTTTTTTAGCAAGTATAATTGCCATGCCCACGGTTGCCGAAGAAGACTGAATAATTAACGTTACTACTGTACCTACTAATGCCCCTGTTATAGGTTGATCTGTTTTTTTCATTAGGTCAGTAAAATAAGACTCTTTTTTTAGAGGTTCAACGGCGTTTTCCATAGTAAATAAACCGAAAAACAATACTCCAAAATATAAAATAACTTTACCAATATGGCTAATTTTCTCAGTTTTAGCAATAAACAGTAGAATAAACCCCACAGCTAATAATACAGGTGAATATTTGCCTATATCCATAGCAATAATCTGACTGCTTACGGTTGTACCTATATTTGCACCCAGTACAACGCCCATAGCTTGTCTAAATGTGAGTATTTTTGAATTGACTAAAACAATAGTAATAATAATTACCGCAGAGGAAGAATCTAATATCGTAGTAATCACGATACCCACCAGCAAACCACTGAACACATTAGAAGTAAATTTTTTTATCCAGAGTTCTGTTTTATTACCTATGGCTTTCGTCAGCGTATCAGAGATACTGCTTACCGCATATAAAAACAGCACCAAACCTGCAAGTAAAGCCAATATTATCTCTAACATGATAAAAACAAACAAATGTCATAGCGTTATATCAATACAGTTTAAACACAAGAATATGTTATTGTTAAAAAGTCTTGTAAAAAAGACTATACACTTATAAGAGCATTCCTGCAATACAAGCCGTCATAAAACAAGATAAAGAACCTGCTAATAAAGCTCTTAATCCAAGTTTAGCAAGGTTACCTCGCTGTTCAGGCGCGATAGTACCTATACCACCAATTTGTATCCCTATGGACGCAAAATTAGAAAAACCGCATAAAGCATACGTAGCAATAATAGCAGAGCGTTCAGAAATCTGCCCTTTAAGCTGTGAAAGTGAAATATATCCTACATACTCGTTAATAACTGTTTTCTCACCCAATAACCTACCTATTATCATAGTATCCTGCCATTCTACACCAATTATCCAGGCTATAGGTTGAAAAATTATTCCGAAGAGTAGTTGCATATCAAATTTTTTGAAGTTGCCATTTGTCTGCATTTCAATCCATGTATTAAAATTTCCTGAACCTACAGGAATAATCTCTCCAATGCCTGAAAGAATGGAATTAAGCATAAAAATAAGCGCAATAAACGCAATCAGCATAGCACCTACATTAGCGGCAAGTTTTAACCCGTCCAATGTACCCATAGAAATCGCTTCTATAAGATTTCCCCCTGTATTTTCTTTATTCAACACGAGTTTGTTGTCAATTTTTTCAGGTTCGGTTTGTGGAAGTAGAATTTTTGAAAAAATAATCGCTCCTGGTGCCGCCATAACCGAAGCAGAGAGCAAATGCGTAGCAAAAAGTTGTTGTTTTACAGGGTCTGTTCCACCAAGTAAACCAATAAAACTTGCCATTACCCCTCCTGCAATCGTTGCCATACCTGCGGTCATTACGGTAAGCAGTTCAGAAAGTGTCATTTTACCAACAAAAGGCTTAATGAGTAAAGGCGCCTCCGTCTGACCAAGAAAAATGTTAGATGCCGCTGCCAAACTCTCCGCACCTGATAATTTCATAGATTTAGAAATTACCCAAGCAATAATATACACAACTTTCTGTAATATACCCAAATAATACAAAGCACTCATTAGAGCAGAAAAAAATACAATGGTAGGCAAAATCTGCGTAGCAAAAATAAACCCTGCTTTATCTTGAATAGCCAAATCTCCAAAAACAAACTTTGCCCCCTCCCGCTGATAAGCGAGAATTTTTGTAAATAATCCCCCAACAAAAGAAAAAACATCTCTCACAAAAGGCACTTTCAGAACTAATAACGCAAATACTACCTGCAAAATAATTCCTGTACCCACTAATTTCCAACTAATTTGCTTTTTGTATGAAGAGAACAGATAAGCTATTCCTAATAAAACAGCCATTCCCAAAAGTCCCCTGAATATATGTGTTATCAACATAACAGTCAAAAGTAAAACTTTTACCTAAAATACCAAAAAAACACTCCCTTATTTGTAGAACTTTGTATTCTATAGTTTTACAGTATTTTTCTTACTTTTGTATCATGATATACATTGCAAACCCCATTTATGATGCGGTTTTCAAGTATTTAATGGAAGATGAAGAGGTGGCGAAACGCTTTATCGGAATTATCATAAGTAAAAAAATTACTCAAATTACCCTTTTACCTCAAGAAAAGACCGTTACCCATGATGATTTACCTATTCGTGTTCAACGATTAGACTTTATTGCTCATGTTACCGAAGAAAATGGCGAAGTGAGCAAAGTATTGATAGAACTCCAAAAATCTAATCGTTTTTATCATGCTGATGTAATGCGATTTAGAGGATATTTAGCCAAACAATACATGGTAGATGATTTACCTATTATTACGATTTATCTGTTAGGATTTGTATTAGATGAGCGTTTTCCTGCATCTATCAAAGTAGGCAGACAAGCCGTTGACCTTTCTACCCAAAAGACAATTGATTACAAAAATGAATTTATAGAAAAACTCACTCATGATTGTTTTGTTGTTCAAATTCC
>CALIZB010000118.1 GCA_938028625.1 uncultured Bacteroidia bacterium
TAGATTTTTGGAGTTCTATCAATACTTTGCTCATTTCGCCATTTTCTTCAGTAACATGGGCAATAAAGTCTAATCGTTGAACACGAATAGGCAAATCATCATGGGTAACGGTCTTTTCTTGAGGTAAAAGGGTAATTTGAGTGATTTTTTTACTTATGATAATTCCGATAAAGCGCTTCGCCACCTCTTCATCTTCCATTAAATACTTAAAAACCGCATCATATATGGGGTTAGCAATGTAATACATACTGCAAAAATACTAAAAAATATACTTATTTAATTCTAATCAGTAATTAGTAGTATATCAATTTATAGACGACTTTTAGATAAAAATTGAGTGCCATTATAAGATTGTACTTGATTTTTTATACATAATTTACTTTATTGCGGTTTGTTAAAAACTTTTATCTATATGGAACTAAATATTGAAATCAATTTAACTTCACAATCTTGTATAGACCAAGTTAACTTTGACGATTTAGGATTTGGAAAATATTTTACAGACCATTTATTTGTAGCAGAGTACCAAAATAAAACATGGAATAAGCCCAGAATTATATCTTTTGATAATTTATCTTTACACCCTGCATTGAGTGCATTACACTATGGACAAAGCATTTTTGAAGGTATGAAAGCCTTTAAATACGCTGATGGCGGTGCGGTACTTTTTAGGCCTGAGAAAAACTGGGAACGTATTAATATGTCTGCACGTAGGCTTTGTATGCCTGAAATTCCTAAGGATATTTTTATAGAAGGCTTAAAAATTTTTGTAGATATTGAACGCAATTGGATACCTTCCAAAGAGGGTGAGGCGCTGTATTTAAGACCTTTACTTTTTGCCACTGACGGATTTTTAGGCGTAAAACCTTCGGAAAGTTATATGTTTTTAATTATGGCATCTCCGGTAAGCAAGTATTATTCCAAGCCTATTAAAATTCTTGCACAAAAACAATATGTACGTGCAGTGCGAGGTGGCGTAGGTGCTGTCAAAGCGGCAGGAAACTATGCAGGCAGTTTATTAGCTACACAGGAAGCCAAAAAACAAGGTTATGACCAAATTCTTTGGTTAGATGCTATTCATTTGTCTTTGGTAGAAGAATCAGGTACTATGAATCTCTTTTTTGTAATAGATAATGAAATATATACCGCTCCAGCTACACAAAATGGTACTATTCTCATGGGCGTAACGCGCGATAGCGTTATTACTTTGCTCAAAAGCTGGGGTTATACCGTGCATGAAACCTCTTTAAGCATGCAGGATATTTCAGACGCTGGCAAGGCAAACAAACTTCAGGAAGTATTTGGTACAGGTACAGCCGCAAGTATTGCTCCTGTATCTGCCATTGGTTTTGAAGATGCAGAGATTATTCCCCAGTATCATGAAGGTTATGGAAAATTAGGGCAAAAGCTCTACGAAAACTTAGTAGGCATTCAGAGAGGTACTGTGCTGGATACTATGGGCTGGATAGTACGTGTACCTGAATATGCATATTCATAAATTTACCAATACCGAGATATACTGACTAATTTATGCGAATATCCTTTTTGATATACACTTTGTAAACCTATTTCGTCTACTTTGCCAATATGCACATACCCTGCACTGTGAACTACTTCACCGTTTCCGATGTATATGCCCACATGTGAAATTTTTGTACCGTCAGGTTTGCGGAAAAAAATCAAATCTCCTGTCTGTGCCTGAGAAAGAGAAGCCACACTTTTACCTTGTGTAGCTTGTTGATGGGTATCTCTGTAAATAATAATGCCCATCATACGAAAAATAATCTGGGTAAAACCAGAACAATCCAGCCCAAAAACGCTTTTGCCACCCCATAGATAAGGTACATATAAAAACTGTTTTGCCAATTCTGTTACCTTGCTGGTGGGCAGATTATTGAAAATAACCTCTTTTTTAGGAATAATCAAAGTTTTGGGATACGGTAGTTTTATATGAATTTGTTCTCCTATATTCTGAATTAAAGCAGTGGGTATCCTGCACCCCATAGTCAGGGGTACGTGACCGTTTTCTGTGGAAGTGCTTAATACGTTTACTAAGACATAATGTTTTTCGTAATGTTCCGCTTCCGAGGAAGAAATTTTAGTTAACTGCATGGCTATCACATATCCTTCGTAGTTATCCTGCAAAATTTTTACTTTTACCCACACTCCTGATTTTTCTAATATCTGAACCACATCACCAAAAAGAAGTTGTGTAACAAGTTCAGAACGATGTTCAGGAGATTTTTTTACGGGAGCTATGGGCATAGCGCACCACGCAAAGTCAAAGTTTTCTAAAATATCAGTCATATTGCTGTAAAATTACTATAAATAACGACTTCTCGCGGTTTGAGAAATGCAATTTGTGTATAAAAATGTTGAAAAATGCGTTTCAAATAAAATTGTCCATTTTCTGTTTCAAAAGTAGCTTTGCTTTCAATGTCTTGCGTGTAGAACCATGTTTTTCGGATAATGTGAGTACGTATAAAGATAGGTTTGTTTGTATTTTTATCCCATAACAAAGATTGAGAGACTAATGGCGTTTTATGTGTATATTCTTTTTTTCGGTTTGCAATAATTTTTACTCTATTTTCATGTGTTTCTATGATAAAATCAAAATATTCGGATTGTTTTGTACTTAATGCGTTGTATTCTAATAAGTAAAACAATTCTTTTTGCCATTCTGTAGTATTTTTTTCAGAGAAGATTTTCGTTTCTTTGTCTACGGTTTTAATGTATTGATATTTTTGTGCTGTTTGATATTTTGTGTATTGTTTTACATGATTTTCTACGGTGGAATTGTAGTATTCTTTGGCAGAGAAACCTGTTAAAAGAATAAAAGATAAGGTAAAAATGCCCCATTTTATGTGTTTATTTTTCATTGGTAGTATAAACATATTGAGCAAGATATTCATTCCATTGCTGTAAAGGTTTTCCTTTGAGTACGCGCGGAAATTTATGCTGTCCGCCTGCTTTACCTATGTGTGCTAGAAAGTCATGAAAAACTTTTGTAGGAAGTACTTCAACTTGTAAGTCTTTAAGGGCATGCTTCCGTTCTGTGGCATAATCATCATTAAGAATACAGAGTTGCTCATCTATGGTTTTGATAAAAGCATCTTTGTTTATATTCAAGTCTTCTGTACCAAGATACCATTTGTGAGTATGTCTGTTTTCCAAAGGCAAGCCTACTACGGTAAATTCATTGACATTCGTATTATGGATTTGGCAGGCATTTTTAAGGGCCATGGTCATATTATCTACGGAGAGGTGTTCGCCGCATATACTTAAAAAGTGCTTGGTTCTACCATCTATCACTATTTCGTAAGGGTCAAGAGAAACGAATTTAATAACATCTCCTATCAAATAACGCCATGCTCCTGCACAAGTAGAAATAACCAACGCATAAGGTACATTCAACTGTACTTGGGAAAGCGTAAGTGTTCTGGCAAAACGGTCTTTGAGATTTCCATCAGCATCAAAATTTTCGTCATTAAAAGGTAAAAACTCATAATAAATGCCGCTATCCAAAGAAAGGAGCATACCTCTGTTGCTCGGGTGAATCTGACAGGCAATAAAGCCCTCAGAAGCTAAGTAAGTATCTATAAAAAGCACTTCTTTACCAAAAAGGGACTCTAATTTTTTGCGATAAGGTTCAATAGACACACCGCCATGAATATAGAGTTGAAAATCTGGCCATAGCTCATGGATATTTTTAAGTTTATAGTGTTCAATGATACGTTCTATTAAAATTTGTACCCAAGCAGGAACACCTGCAATAATACCAATATCCCATTTGGGAGCTTGTTCTATCATTTTTTGCAGTTTGCTTTCCCAGTCTCTAATATCAGTAATTTCTTTTTCGGGCTTAAAGAAAGGTTTGAACCATCGGGGTTGTTTTGCCGCTTGTATACCACTTAAATCTCCGCTGTAATTGATACCGTTGTAATTTAGGTTAGTGCTTCCGCCAACACTAAGAAACTGTTTATCAAATATCTTTGCGGGGAATTTGTAATTGTCCAATACTAATACTTCCCTGCGTCCTACTTTTTGCATGGCTTTAATCATTTCACGGGTAACAGGGATATGTTTGGAAGGACTGCCTGATGTACCTGAACTTAATGCGAAGTATTTTACTTTACCCGGCCATGCTACGTCAGATTCGCCTTCTTCAGCTTTTTTCCACCAGGGATGAATGAGATCATAATCATGTAAAGGAACGTGTTTTTTGTATTCCAGTACAAGATTTTTGTTTTGCAGAATTTCGTCAAATTTGTAGTAGACACCAAATTGTGTAATAGCCGCCTGATGCAAAAGTTTTTTAAGCACTTTTCTTTGTTGTGCAATAGGAGTTAATCGTTTTCTTTTAGAAAATTGATTAGTGATATTAACGGTTCTTTTCAATAATAACGCAAGCAAGGACATAATTGCAAAGATAAACAAAAAATAAAGTTATGCTTACATTGAGACATTATTCATCTACAATTTTAGCATCTTCTACATTATTTTGATTGTTTTTCTTGTTTTCTTTTTGAGGGGTATCTATGGTTTTAGTATCATTATTGATATTATCCTGAATTTCTTGAGAGGCTTTTTTAAACTCTCTCATACCCTGACCCAATCCGCGGGCAAGTTCAGGGATTTTTTTTGCACCAAAGAATATAAGCACTACCAATAATATAAGTATAATTTCACCACCGCCTAAATTGAGAAATAATAAAGTCATATCGCAAAAGTACAAATTTTTTGTGAATATTTGCATAGTACATGAAATATAAAAAGTGGTATTTTTTTCTGACCCATTTATTTTTTGGTTTTATGGCTGTATTACTGATAACAGGATATATTAGTCAATATATTAGTCCTGTTTATGGGGGATTCTTTTATCTGTTCTCTTTGTTAGTATGGTACATACAGTTAATTGCATGGTTCTCTGTTTTATGGGCTGTACTTGCAAAGAAAAAAATATGGCTGACTATACTATTGGTTTTGCAGACATTCGGAATAAAAAATTATCTTAACACGTATGCAATAGTTTCTAAAAAGCCAGTTACAGCAGAGAGTATAAAAATACTGAGTTTCAACCTCAAAAACTTTGAATGGAGTACAGAACCTGCTCTTAATTACATTGCAGCGCAGCAAGCCGATATTGTATGTCTACAAGAAGTATGGAACTATAAAAAGGTATATAATTCTCACTATAATTTCCCTGAACCTTTGGAAAATCTTCAGAAAAAAGCCAAACTGCCTTATCTGTATTTTTATCCCAGAATGCAGGATAACTTCGGACTGGCTATT
This sequence comes from uncultured Bacteroidia bacterium, assembly GCA_938028625.1. Lineage (GTDB taxonomy): Bacteria > Bacteroidota > Bacteroidia > JANWVE01 > JANWVE01 > JANWVE01. The sequence continues at coordinate 5,293 of CALIZB010000118.1, forward strand.
CTGTCTAAATATCCTATTTTCAAAAAAGAAAATATACCTTTCAAAACTAATGGAATAAATGGTATCATGTATGTTGATGTTCTGTACAAAAATCAAAAAATTCGTGTGTATAATGTACATCTGCAATCTATGAACCTGGCATATAATCCGAAGTATGAAAAAGAAACAGGTAAAATTAAATATGACACCCCAGATAAAAGAAAGTTTATCATACGGCAACTGACTACAAGTGCTATAAAACGTACCGAACAACTTAATCTTCTTCTCAACTCTATACAAAACTGTAAGTATCCCGTTATCATAGCAGGAGATTTTAATAGTACCCCTTACACTCATGCGTACAAGCAACTGACAAAGACATTGCAAGATAATTTTATCGTTTCAGGCAAAGGATTTGGATATACCTTTGGTACATACCCCCTTCGTATAGACTACATTTTGACCAACAAAAAATTTAAACCTTTGTACACTTACTGTGAACGTACTCCCTACTCTGACCACAAGGCGGTCATAAGTTATATTAGACTATAAAAAACTGTTAGCTTAACTGCAATCAATTTTTTCCTGTTATTTAATTATTATGTAACGAAATTATTGGAAAATAAATTGTAATTTTGCAATCGGAAAATATAACGTATTTATGGCAAAAAGAAAAAACAATACCTTGTCTAATCTTGGTAAAACAACAAAATCCACAAAAGACGAAATCCAAAAGGTTATGCCTGAAAGTGAGATTAAACTCACTGAAACAACAAAACCGAAGGTTACACGGGCAAAAACGAAAAGCGTAGAAAAAATTACCGTTATTGAAACTAATGAGCAAAATATGGCAATTACTGATAATATAGAAGAGGCTGTTGTAATAGAAGAGAGTAACACTGTAAATCTAGTAATAGACGATATGATTGATGCGGTAAAAGATGCTAGTAATGCACAAGAAATCAAGGATAAAAAAAGTCAGTACAAGCATCCTTTATTACAAGAAACTCATGCTACCACCAATCCCTATGAAAACCTTACCCATCTTTACGCAACTTTGATGCAAGATATGGCTAAATTTCAGCAAGAATTGTATTCTGTCACATGGAAGATGTTTATTGAACAGACCAATTCTGTTATGGGGCAGTACTATGGCATGTTGAATTCCTTTTCAAAAGTAAAAAAATAATCTACAACCAAATATATTAAATCGTAAAAGCAGGCAATAATGCCTGTTTTTTTTATTTTGTTCAACTTTACTCATTTGTCTATGTAGTTAAAAATATTACATTCTCTTAATGTAGGAATACTTAACTTTGTAACTAAATACAATTAAGTATGAAACAAATATTAAGTTTAATTTTGCTTGCTATATGCTTTAATAGCATATCTTTGGCACAAATCAGTACCATCGCTGCGGTAAGGTCAGCTAATGCATCTTTACCTGCAAACGGTACAGGAACTACTGTAACGGTAACAGGTATAGTAATGAACGGTGGAGAGTTAGGAAATATCCGCTTTATACAAGATGGAACAGGGGGTATTGGTATCTACGGAACAACATCTATGGTTACTTCCTTACAAAGAGGAGATAGTGTAATTGTGAATGGAACAGTTAAAAACTTTAACGCACTGATGGAAATTGACCCTGTTACATCTGTAACGGTTGTAGCAACAGGTAAGCCTTTATATGCACCTGTGAATTTCTCTTTACCTTTTACTCCTGCTTATGCAGAAGCCTATGAAGGAACACTTGTGAGATTAAATGGAGCAACATCTATTACCAATACAAGTGGCGGTTCATTTGCCAGTTTTGCAGGAAATACAAATTATCGTATTAACGGAGACGCTAACTATGTGCTTCGTGTTAATAGTGCTTCCACAGGTACAAACGGTATAGTAGGTAAAACTCCGCCTAGCAGTAATTATGATGTTATTGGCATAATGGGACAGTATAGTACTTCCAGCACCACTACGGGTTATCAACTTTTACCTCGTTTAATTGATGATTTTGTTATTCCTGTTCCTTTTATTACTATAAACCCTTGGGCAAGCAATATCACTACTACCAGTTTTACAGTGAATTTTACTACCCAAAATCCTGGTGATACTCAAATAGAATACGGTTTAACGCCTGCTTTGGGTTCTACCGTAAGTAATAGCACTTTAACTACTAATCATAGTATTAACATTACAGGTCTAACACCTGCTACTATTTATTATGTAAGAGCATCTTCTACTAATTCTTTCGGAACTTCAACTTCACCTATTCTTCCACTTATTACAGCTTCTAATTCCTCAGGAACAATGAAAGCCTATTTTAATAATAGTGTGAATACGAGTTATGCTTTTCCCTCTAATAACGCTACTGTGTTAAGTAATGCCATAGATGATACGCTTATTGCGTATATCAACCGTGCAAAATACTCTATTGATATTGCTATTTACAACTGGGGTAATACTGGAATTTCCAGCATTAGTAATGCGGTTAATACTGCCTATGCCAATGGAAAACAAGTACGCGTCATCTATGACGGTAGCACTACAAACGCAGGAATTACTGCTTTGAATACAGCCATTCCTAAATTAGCCAGTCCTACTTCTTCAAGTTATGGTATTATGCACAATAAATTTGTAATTATTGATGCCAACTCCACTGACCATAATGACCCAATCGTTATTACAGGTAGCACAAATTGGACAGATAACCAAATAAATAATGATAAAAATAGCATCATAGTTATACAAGATAAAAGTTTAGCTTTGGCTTATCAAATGGAATTCCAAGAGATGTGGGGAAGTAATACGGCTACCCCTAATCCTACTCTATCTAAATTCGGACCTTACAAAACTAATAACACACCGCATAATTTTAATATAGGTGGAAAATCTGTTGAATTATATTTCTCTCCTTCGGATAATGTTACTAGCAAACTCATAGAAACTATTAACACAGCGGACAAAGATTTTGAAGTAGCTACTATGCTCTGTACTCGTAGTGATATTGCTAATGCTATCAAAAATAAATATCTTGCACTCATTGCTAATGGTGATAGTTGCTCTGCGGTTATTTTAGATGATACAGCTTCCGCTAGCGGACCTTATTTTACTATGCATTCTGCACTTGGACAAAGATTAAAAATCTACAATGAAAATTCTTACATTATGCACCATAAATACCTTATTGTAGATGCTTCTAATCCCACTTATGACCCATTAGTTTGGATAAGTACGCACAATTGGAGTAATTCAGCTGAGAATAGAAATGATGAAAACACACTCATTATTCATGATTATATGCTTGCTAATCAATACTACCAAAATTTTGCCTCTATATTTAATGCAAGTACTCCTACAAGCCGTACTGCCTGCGTATTCCCATTTATCTCCACTGTTTCAGACAACTCTTTCTCAACTGCTTCTGCGGTAAGTATATATCCTAATCCTACTAATGGTCAAATAACGCTTAAAGCAGATAACACCACAGGTGAAACGCTACAATATAGTATATGGGATTTGCAGGGTAAAAATGTATTTGCTTCCGAACCTGCCCGTTATACAGGTGTGTATCAGACTGATATTAACCTTTCAGGCTATCCACAAGGAATATATCTGATTAAAGTTCAGCAAGGTAAAACAGTTTCTACGCATAAAGTTCTACTTACCTATTAAGGCATACTTCATTTAAACGAATTATGGCAGGTTGTATGACCTGCCATTTTGTTTCTGTTTCATTTTCAGAGTGCGTTCAGCAAAGTTATTTTTTGAGATTAATGCGGGTGCAGTTTTTTGAATACACATCATGAGTAAATAGCATCTTCTATTGTTTTTGCTTTACCTAAATTTTTGCTATCTGTGTCTGCCGTTACATCAGAGGTAGCCTGATTCCATATATATAATTTGCCGCTGTATTCAATATAGTCATCAATAGTTTCCTATAAATGACGAAACAAAAGTGTCATAATTCTGTTCTGTCTGACGAACTTCTCCGCTCATCATTACAAAAGTTACGTTTCTTACATAACTGGAGCTAATATATTGCAATAAAGCCGCCTTGTTTTTATTTAGTCTCCCCCCATGTTGGAAAGTGCCTAATAACAGTCCTGAATAATTTTTTTGAAGGTTTCGGGATTTTCTTTGTTCCGTGCCGATATACTGTTGAAGAACAGTACGGCAATAACAGCCAATATATACCGTAGAGTTTTCATATAGGATAGATAAAAAGATAAATGTTCAGAGTGTAAAAGTATTAACATTTTCTTAACACAATCAAAACGTTTTTCAGGAAATCAGTTTTTTGGCTACTCTACCTATGCTCAATCCCTGAAAGAGTATAGAAAATGACACAATGAAATATGTAGTGGCTACCCATAAATCTTTACTCATATCTGCTTTTAAGGAAAGCGCTAGAGCAATAGATATACCTCCTCGCAAGCCAGCCCAGGTGAGTACAAGAACAGTTTTATGGGTGATTCGGGTATTTTTTAAGCGAATAACCTGTGCAGGCAACAAAATAGAAAGATACCTTGCTAATATAGTAACAAGAAGTATAACAGGCACAATAGTGAGATATTCTGTTCTGAATGGGATAACTAATAGATGCAACGCTATCATAACAAACAAAACCGCATTGAGAATTTCATCTACGAGTTCCCAGAATTTATTGACATACTCTTCTGTTAAATTACTCATTCCATATTTAACCCCATGATTGCCTACAATAATACCTGCTACCACCATAGCCAAAGGCCCTGACGTATGCACAATTTCGGCAAAAGAATATCCTCCCATCACTACGGCTAATGTAATCAGAATTTCTACTTTGTAGTTATCAATACTTCGGATAAGCCAAAAAGCACCATACCCCAGCACCATACCTAATAATGCACCGCCAATAGCTTCTTTGACAAACAATAAAGCTACATCTGACCATGTAAAGGCATCTGAATGATGTGAAATTTCCAAAATACTCAGGAATACTACTACCGCTATACCGTCATTAAACAAAGACTCTCCTGAAATTTTAGTTTCCAAAGACTTTGGTACCTTGGCATCTTTAAGAATACCTAAAACAGCAATAGGGTCTGTCGGCGCAATCAACGCTCCAAACAACAGGCAGTGAATAAATTTAACCTCCCAGTTAAATGCATGAAGCACATAGTACGAAAGTATACCTACTACAAAGGTGGCAATAACTACTCCCAACGTAGAAAACAAAATAATAGGCAGTTTTTGTTCTTTCAAATCATCTATCTTAATATGAATAGCCCCTGCAAAAAGCATAAAACTTAGCATAATATCCATCAAGAGATTTGAAAAATTCAGTTTGTTTAGGCTTTCTTTCACCTTATCCAAAATAGCTTCTGAAATATAACTGCTGATAATAAGACCTACGGAGAAGATAAGCCCCGTTACCATTAACCCGATTGTTCCTGGAAGTTTGATATATTTGTAATTTACATACGCAAACAAAGCGGAAAGAACTATAAGAAACGAAATAACATGAAATTCTATAAGCATAACAATAAAACTGTTGTAAGTATAATAAAATTCTAAATACAAACTATTCAAAAACACATTTATTTAGTTTTTTAGACCTATAAAGCCTAAAATCACCAGTTTTTGAACTTATTTTTTTTCTTGAAGTTGTTTTTGAATTTTCTTTTCTTATTTTTCTTGCGATTTTGTTCATATTCACGGGCTTTGCTCACAAAGCGATTCATATCCAGTTCCTGCTCGCGTATATCAATCTTTCCTTTGGAAATCTCATAAATATGATTGGCAATAACAGAATCGCTTAAAATATGGTCTTTGCTCCATTGCCTGTGATTCAGTTTCATGACATTGGCAATAACTGTAATCTGTGCGGCTTTGAGTTCTTCATCATCAGTTTCTATGGCTTTTTGTATCATTTCTGATACTATACTTCCGTACTGTTTGAAAGCACCAGATTGTTGTATAGGATAATCTAACCTCTGATAGGTTCGGGTATAGGAAGGTTGTTTGTTTTCAGGTAATTCATAAGGAACATCTACTTTAAGTTTATAGTCCGTCATTTGAAGCAGGTGCAACCAAAGTTTAGGCATAAGTTCTTCTTTACTCATGCCTCCGCTGCCATTGTTCAGGGATATTCCCATCATCACTCGGATAATTTCTTTAGCTGCGGCGTTACGTTCTTCTTGTGTAGGAAGTTGGGTTGCAATTTCAGCCATTTTCTGAACATTTTTGCCATATTCTTTGAACATGAGCGGTTTTTCATCAGTATATTTTTCTGTCATAATTTTTTGCAGAGTTTTTATCTCAGGTTAGTATTACAGTTTTGTACAACGAAGTATAAACCAATACATTGAAACACAAAGAACTGTAAGAGAAAATAAGGTATTCCATTGTTTTAATGTCAAGCGGGTATATTGCATAATGCTTTTTTGGAGTGTTAATATAACTGTAACGATTATCAACTGTCCTACTTCTATACCCAGATTAAAAGGGAGCAAATGCTCTGTGAGTGAAAATTCTGTATCATATATTTCCTGAAAAGAATTAGAAAAACCCATACCATGTACCAAACCAAATATCCCTGATACAATTACTCTGTAATCCTGTAGCTGACAAATATAAAGATTTTCTATACATGTAAACATAATAGTCAGCGGAATAATGGCTTCTACCCAGTTGGCAGGAATAATGAGTATTTTTAGCAGACTTAACAGCAGGGTTAAAGAGTGGGCTATAGTAAAAGAAGTAATAATCCATAGTATTTTTTTTGCATCACGGTGCGTGTATACCGCAATCATAACAACAATAAAAAGAACATGGTCTAACCCATTGATATTGATAATATGCGTAATGCCGAGTTTAAGGTGCTGTACAAATACGGATACAAACATCTACTTTGCTATACCTAACTTTTTCTTAACTAATTCTGTGATATTAAATTCTTCGGGACCATAGAGCAAAATAGGCGTAGTACCTGAACCTGCATCTGTATTGAATATGTAAGTATAATCATTTTCTTTTGCAACTTCTTTGATTACTTTATCTAACTTGTCATACAGCGGTTGCATAAGTTCCTGATTTTTTTTGAGCAAATCTTCTTCCATCTGCTGTTCAGACTTTAAAAGTACTTGCTGTTCTTTAAGCAATTCTTCTTCTTTTTGTTTTTTAGTGGCGTCATTCATGGTTGCCATTTTTGCCTGATAATCTTTTACTTTGGCTTCATAACCTGTCAGTTGTTCTTTTAATTTGTTTTCCAACTGTAAGCGGTAGGTAGCATAGTCTTTTTCTACAATTTTAAGGTCAGGCATAAGCTGAATAAGGTATTCTACATTAGTGTAACCTATTTTCAGTGGTTTGAACTGCGCTGATGCCATATTAAATGCTAACCACGTACAAATAAAAATGAAACTGTATTTAAGCATTGTTTTCTTTTTACTTGGTAATACCTAATTTTTTCTTCAACAAATCTGTAATATTTCCATCATCTGGTCCGTGGAGGAGAATAGGCGTAGTACCTGCACCTGCATCAGAGTTAAAAATATAAGTATAACCGTTTTCTTGGGCTACTTCTTTAATCGCTTTGTCTACTTTATCCAATACGGGCTGTAATAAAGATTGCTGTTTTTGTGCCAACTGACTTTCAGAACTTTTTTCTAATTTACCCAATTCTTCCTGCATGGTAAGCAATTCTTTCTCTTTTTGTAGTTTTCCGGGTCCTGAAATTGTACCTGCTTTTACGCCATCTGAATACGTTTTGAGGGCATTCTCGTAGGCTTCATATTTGGCTTTGAAAGCATTCTCTAATTCCTGTTTATATTTGATTAAGTCTTCTTCAACCTTTTTGGCTTCAGGCATTAAACTCACTATATAGTCCACATTGGTATAACCTATTTTGAGGGGTTTTAACGGCTGAGCTACTGCCGAAAGTGCGAAAGCAGTCAGTAGAAAAGCTACTACGATATATTTATTCATACGTACTTGAACTGCAAACTTACACTGTTTTTCTGTATTTACAAAAATAATTTGTTTTTCTGACAGGATTTTCATGTTTTTTATAGCTGAATATGGTAAAAACAAGTGAAAAACCTGCTTTGTGAAAATAAATATAAAATATAAGAGATTTTATGAGTGCTTAACAAAGTGCTGAAAGTGACTCTGACTGCCTTGTATTCTCCCCACAGGGGTCCCCCATTGGATATGAGTCTGATTATTAGTACTTGTCCATAAATCCGAAAAGCCCCACGCATTGTTCTCAGGCTGAGATGAATTTAACTCTAATGCCGTCAAGTCCGCTTTTTATACGAGGACTTGGGCTTCCTAATTCTCCATTAGTAGTTATCCAAACACGAGTCCTTAAACTGTCATTACCACTTGCACACCGCTCATAGTTCTGAACACAATTCTGTCACCCTCATTGTTGATATCATCTACACCATGATTGGCGAGTACGCCATTAGTGCCAAAAATCCTTGCATGTACCGTAGTCTCTAAACCATAAAGGCAAGGTTAAATTTTTGTAAAAAACAATAAAAATTATTTCAGTATGGGATAAGGTCATTTCGGTACGGCTATAGTTGGTGAACTTGTAGAACCACGCCTACTTAATCCCGTATTTCGGTACGTCCTGCGGAAACCGTTTGCTTAACGCATTCAGCAAGGAAGCTAAAAGCACACATCAAAACTCACGTTAACATTTAAGTACAATACTTAGCCTTGCTAATATGTAGCGGTTACGTAAAACAGGCGGAAAAACAACCTGTTTCCAGAACCTGAAATAATCATATTCTAATTTTGGTTCCATAGTGCCTCCGCATACGGTAAGCTTTCTTTTTTGCACAATATGGCATTTTCCCGTGCTATCTGCATATAAAACCACGTTAGCAATAATGCTAGTACATTCAGCACAGGATATAGTTATTTTATGTTTTTTGAGTATGTCAGGTAACCTTTTTTTCCATTCCATTTCCAAGCTGTCCCAAGTGCGGGCAGTATCTCCACGTAATTTATAGGTTTCTACAATAGAGTCCCTTGCAGCAGAAAAGTTTTTAATATTTTTCGCTGAAAGTAGCACTACGTTCAAAAAAATCAAACTCAACAAAATGTAGTATCGCATGAATAATGCAACAAAAATAAATAATTTTTTTATTTTCAAAACTTTATAGTGCTTAATCTACGAAGAAAGCACATGTTTTTTTTAGTTCTGAAATTCTTGTTTCTGAATTTTTATTCTACATACATCATTAACAGCATTTTTTATGGCATAACTTACAAATTCTTTGGATATTCTCACGGCTTCTGTTACGGGATAGTTTTGAGCTAATTGTGCCGCAATACAAGTAGAATATAGGTCTCCTGAACCTAAATGCTGTGTGTTACCAATTGTAGGTGCTTCAAAGAGATAAAAATCATTTTTGTAATACAAAATATCACTACACCATTTATCTCCGTACTCATCTGCACGGAAGGTATGAGAAAACAAACGCCCTTTGAGTAAGACATACATGTCATAATTTAGCTGTGCAATCCGTTGAACGGCAACTTGTGCATCTTCTAATGTATCTATGGGCATACCTGAAAATATTTCTGCTTCGTATTTATTAGGCGTAAAAACAGTAACATAAGGTATAATCTCTTCTATCACGCTCAATACTGTATCCTGACCGCTCCATTCTGTACCTTCACGATTTCTGAGCGAGATATCTAAAACTATGGGAATTTGAAGCGTTTTAACGAATGTACCAATTTCATGCGCTATGCGCGCAGAAGGAATAATACCTATCTTGACCGCATCAAATTTTTTGTATCCGGCAATACTTTGCAACTGTTCTTTTACTACATCAGCAGGAATTTCTATTAAATTATACACACTTGTTTTGTTCTGTACAATGACAGAGGTATACACCTGAATACTACCTGTTTCTAATGATTGTAAAGTTTTTATATCGGTGGCAATACCTATTCCACCCGCGGTATCTGCCGCATTGATACATAAAACGGTTTTTATTTTATCTTCCATTGTGTTTTAGTAAGCCTTCTTTGGTAATAAGAAAAAAATAATCCTGCATGTTGTCTGCGTCATAAATTTCGGTTTTTACATAATCTTTGAGTTTATCATCATATTTCAATACTTGTACCCACCGTTTGACCATCATATTTTTAAGTTCATCAGCTATAATATTTGCAGGGCTGTTTACTTCGTTTAAAATCTGCTTAAAAGACTCTACAAAATAAATTTTATCCAATATTTCGTATTGTAATGGGGTTAATTCCATAATGCAAAAATACAAACATAAAAGAACAGTATTTCGTTCAAGGTAAAAGAATTGTAATTTTGCTGATAAAACTGCTATGAATAGAGTATTTTGGCTTATATATCTTTTTTATATGACTTTCGTTGCGAATTATGCACAGACCATAGATGTATTAACAGTACAAAAACAAGCAGAACTTGGAGATACTGAAGCTCAAGTAATTTTAGGAGATATATACATGGAAGGTAAAGATTTAGCACAGAACTTTGAAAAGGCTTGTTATTGGTATCATAAAGCGGCAGAACAGGGCAGTAGTGCAGGGGCAGTAAATTATGCCTATATGTTACAAAATGGTCTGGGTACAAAAAAAGACAGTGTAGGAGCTTTTACATGGTATCAAAAAGCGGCAGATTTTGGAGACCCTGCGGGAATGTACAATGTAGGAAGTTATTATGAATTAGGTATAGTTGTACCTAAAAATGAAGAAAAAGCGATTGTATGGTACAGAAAATCGGCTTTATTAGGTAACCCAATGGGACAGAATGCACTGGCAGACTGTTATATGTATGGTAAAGGAGTACAAAAAAATCCTGAAACAGCTGTTTATTGGTACAGGCAAGCGGCAGAACAAGGTTTTGAATTAGCACAATATAATCTCGGTTTGTGTTACGAAGAAGGTACAGGCGTTCAAAAAAATCTTAAATTGGCTTTGGAATGGTATAAAAAAGCGGCTAAAAATGATTTTGCTGATGCTTTGTATGCCATAGGTACATTTTATGAACAAGGACATGCTGTACATAAGAACATGGATAAAGCCATAGAATATTACCAAAAAGCGGCAAACTATGGTTATCTGCCTGCCATATATGATTTAGGTGTTTGTTATGAAAATGGAAAAGGTGCAAAACAAGATATACAAAAAGCTGTAGAATACTATGAAAAAGCGGCACAACAAGGTTTTCCGCCTGCTTTATCTGCGATGGGTATGTTGTATTATGAGGGAATTTATGGAAAGCCCCAGGATTATAAGAAAGCTTTTGAGTATTTTGAACAAGCGGCAGTAGAACAAGAACCTTACGCTTTATACATGTTATCCTTTATGTATGCTATAGGACAAGGCGTAGAGGAAGATACCGAAAAAGCCAAAATATTCTATAAAAAAGCCAAGTCTGTGGCAGAAGATGAAGAAATGATAGAGAAATTAAATGAATTAGCAAAAGAATATCATTTTGAATGAATAAAAAACCTCTTTTTAGAAAAGAGGTTAAACTTATGCAGAATTATCTTGTAATTGATAAATTTTATTTTGCTTGAAATGAAAAACTTGCATTAGTAGGTGTACCTGATGTACTTGTAGTTATTATGGTACAACCTGATGTAGATAAATTACTTACATGGGCTACTCCAAATGGACTTACACCCCCTGACACAACTAAGGTATAATCTTCTACTTCTCCGTAATCCCATGAAGCATTATATCCGCATGCTCCACTATAAACACCTGTGCCAGGTATTCCACCATTAGAAGTTCTTACTCTTAATCTTGTAGGTCCATTGAGGGCAGTTACAGGAACAGTAATACTACCTGTTGGATTCCATATATTACCACCAGAATTCCATACATCTTCACCTGCATCATTAAAATCACCGTCCTGATTCCAATCTACCCACATAGCCCAATGTTCAGGATTCCAAAAACCGTCTGATTGCATAGAAAAAGTATACGAACTATCTGCATTAACATTAGCAGAAAACCCTGTATAATTAGCATATCCTCCCCCTGCGCAGCCTGTACCTGAATTAGTTATTGTAGTAACTCCGTTAAAAACAAAACTATTGATATTACCTACTACACAGTTAGAAAGAGCAGAGCAATATACTGGTATTGTACCATAATTTGTAACTATACTTGCAGTAACTGAACTAATACTTGGTAAAGCAGTAGAAAAAGTAACATTATAGACCCCTGTACTAGGGCTTGTTACAGTAAAACCTGAACCGTTTAGGATGGTAGCGGTACTACTCACCGTTCCCGCAATACCTGTGGATATTGTTCCAAAAGTACCATTACCTCTTAATACGTCATAGGTATAGCTCGGGAAGCCAACATGAAAGGGTGGTATTATCACTACAAAACCTATAATGCCGATAGTGCTTTACAGTATTATCATGAAGCTGACAGATACTTTACAAAACTAAAAAAATATGACAAAGCATGTAAAGCTGTATCTGAAATAGGCTTGGTATATCATCAGGAGAATAATCTTGAAAAAGCCCTAAATTATCAGATACAAGCACTCAAAATAGCCGATGAAAACAAAGTAAATGAGAGAATGAAAGGAAATATCTATTACAGAATAGCTAACATCTATACAGACCATCAGGATACCCCAAGAGCATTGGAGTACTATCAAAAATCGCTTGATTTTTATGAAAAAGCAAAATTTAATGTAGGCATTGCATCTGCCAGTATAGGAATAGGAAATTTATATGAAGCACAGGAAAAACATACAGAAAGTATAAAATTTAAGAAAATAGCCCTGCAAAAGTATACAGAACTGAAAGATACCAATATGATAATAGTATGTCTACTAAATCTCTCCAACAATTACACTGTTATGAAACAATACAATACCGCCTTGGAGATTTTGTTAAAAGCGGATAAAATGTTACATCAAACCACAGAAAAATCCAATATAGTACCCGAAATGGAAATTAAAGTACTTTTATCCTTTGCAGATATTTATCACGAAACAAAAGACAACAATAAAGCAGGTTATTATCTTGAAAAAGCCCATCATTATGTTGTGTCCAATCAGACAGAAAAAAAATTAAGACACTCAGTTAATCAGGATATTTACAATCTTATTTTTAATATAGCAAAAAATACACAAAAAAAAGATTTGGCACTGCTTTATGCAGAAAAATGTCTTATTTCTAAAGACAGTTTGTACGCAGAGAATAAAATAAAAACGCTCTACGAATTAGAGAAAAAATACAAAACCGAGAAAAAAGAACAGGAAATTAAATTATTGACTCTACAAAAGAGACAGGAAACACAGAAAAAACAGTTTTATGCTATTTTGTTTGCTGTGTCTGTTCTTGTTTTATTGAGTTTAGCTTTATTTTTATGGTATCTACGTAGATTAAACAGGCGCTTATATGAGCAAAAACAGGAACTAACCCAACTCAATGAGGTGAAAAACAAGCTGTTTTCGGTTATTTCGCATGATTTGCGCAGTCCTGTTTATCAGATGGAACGATACTTACATACATTGAACCCAGTTACTGACAAAGAAAAACAATATCATCAAGAAATTCAGGAAAAACTTTACCGAACCCAAAACCTTGTAGACACAGTACTGCATTGGGCAAGAACTCAACTAAATCATAAGACAATAAGCACGGGCAAATATGCGGTCAGCGAAATAGTAGACGAAGTCTTTGAGCAAGTAAGCACACAGGCACAACATAAAAATATCCTTTTAATCAATGAAACTGACAACTCCGTTTTTATCAATACAGATAAGGCTATTTTAGAAATCATACTGAGAAATTTACTCTCAAACGCCATCAAGTTTAGTCATGAAAACAGTGCAGTACGCGTGTATGCAAAGCAAAATCAAGGTAAAACCGATATTTTTGTGCAGGACTATGGTGTAGGTATGAATGAACAGTCCTTACATTCTCTTTTGCAGAATAATCAGGGTAAAACCACACAAGGTACTGCACAGGAACAGGGAACAGGCATGGGTTTTCAGTTAGTTTTAGACTATATACAGCAGTTAGGAGCTAAAATACAGACATATTCCAAAGAAAACGAAGGTACTGTATTTCAGATTAGTCTTTCCGCTTAATAATTTTATTAGCTATTATTTTTTGATACAGTTCTTCTTTGGCATTTTTACTCAAAGGAATATTGTACCCTTTAGCCTTAATTTCATAACTGCCTATAACATCTATTTCTTTGATATTGACAATAAATGACCTGTGTACACGCATAAAAGCATTTTTGGGCAGATGATTTTCTAATTGTTTGAGTGGAATAAGCGCAAAATGTTTTACATTGTTTTTTAGATAAAATGAAGTAAAATCTCCTACGGCTTCTAAATAAATTAAATCTTCAAATAAAATCTTTACAAATTCTCCGTCTGATTTGATAAAAAAATAGTCTTTTTCAGCTTCTATACTATGCCATGTATGCTGTTTTTTATATTGCAGAATTTCTCTTATTTTGTGTATACACTTGAGCAAACGGGCAGGCGAAACAGGTTTTACTAAATAATCTATGGCATTAAGCTCAAAACCTTCCAAAGCATATTCTGTGTATGAAGTTACAAACACGGTCAAGGGTGGATTCTTTAAGGTTTTTATCCATTCCAATCCTGAAATGTTTGGCATGTCTATATCTAAAAAATAATTTCTATTTCTTGATTTTGAGACAAAAAATGTTCGGCTTGTAATACATTTTCACAGCATTGAAGCAAGTGTATGTCGGAAAACTGTATTAGCTGTTCAGACAAATACGCTCTGTCTGATGCAGAGTCATCTACAATAAGGCAAGGTATCATGAAAAGGTAGGATAGTTTTATATTGCAAAAATACAGTATTTTGCATAATATAATACTTTTCCATTTAACAGAATATTAAAAATTGAAATTCCACGTGATAGAAGGCACCCAGGTAAAGAGATATATTTTTTCAGCCTTCATTAAACCAGGTTCGTTTTTATCTTCAAAGAAATTATATGCAAATACATTTTTACGCCCGTAAGCATTATAAACCCCAAAATTAAAATCATAATACCAATTTTTCTTTTCTTTTTGGGGTTTCCAAGTAACAGAAAGGTCTAAACGGTGATAATCGGGCATACGGTAGCCGTTGCGTTCAGAAATAAGCGCGATTACATTACCCTCCAAATAATACTTGCCTGATGGTAAAGTAACCGCATTACCTGTGTAATACACAAATACCGCAGAAGCCAACCACCGTTTATTAAATTCATAATTAGCAACAATAGAGATGTTATGTCTGCGGTCATTTTTTGCAGGATAAATTTTACCATTATTGATAGTTTGTAATGGTCTATCAAATCGGCGTTCTGTTTTTGACCAAGTATAACTGACCCAACCTGTAAGTTTGCCTACATTTTTACGTACAAAAAACTCTGCTCCGTAAGACCAACCTCTGCCCTGATATACTTCCTGCTCTATATATGGATTAAGGAATGTGTTAGAATTATCCTTAAAATCTACTTGATTTTGCATGTTTTTGTAATATACTTCAATAGAAGTTTCTATTTTATTTTCCATGAAGTTCCTGAAATAACCTGCGGCGTATTGGTCAGCAATTTGAGGGGTAATGTATTTGGTACTAGGTAACCATATATCCGTAGGTAAGGAAGCTGTAGCATTAGACGCTAAATGAATATATTGCCTTGTACGCGCGTAAGACGCTTTGAAAGAACTTTTGTCGTCAAGAATATATCGCATGGAAGCGCGAGGTTCAAAACCACCGTAGTATTTAATAGACTTTCCACGAGCATATTTAACAGTATCTACGGGGCGCTCATAAGTTTTGTCAGGAAAAATAAATACTTCACTAGGTCCTATAATATCAAATCCCGAGTATCGCACACCATACTGTACAGATAAACGGTTTGTAATAGTAAATTCGTCATTTACATAAATACCTATTTCACGGGCATGACTGCGGGGAAGTTTGTAATCATCTAAAAAAGACTCTGCTTGATTTTTAATTTCTCCATTAAGAAATGTATAATACGTACCATGTACTCCAAATTTTATTTTGTGTTTGTTGTTTAAAAAATAGTCATAATCTACTTTAAGGTTACCATTACGGATACCTGAGGTATATTTAAACTTTTGCCCTGTAAATTGACTGCCAAAACCATAGAAGAAATCACTATAAATTAAACTTACATTAGAAAATAACTTTCCGTTATAAATGTGATTCCAACGTAAGGTAGCCGTAGCATTGCCCCAGTCTTGTGAAAATAATCTTGTAAAGTTGAAGATATCTCTGCCAAAATATCCCGAAAGGAAAACACGGTCTTTTTGGGAAAGTTCATAATTCGCTTTAAGATTGGCATCATAAAAATAGAGTTGGTTATCTCTTAAATTTCTGTTAGGAGAAAATTTCAGAAAGATATCAGCATAAGACCTGCGTGCTGATACAATAAACGAACCTTTTTCTTTTTTGATAGGTCCTTCTACTGTAGCCCTTGATGCTAACAAACCAATACCGCCTTTGAGTCCAAATTTTTTATTATTTCCTTCGTTCATTTTTATATCTACCACAGAAGATAAACGCCCTCCATATTGAGCAGGCATGCCCCCTTTAATTAAATTCATATCTTTGATAGCATCAGCATTAAATACAGAGAAAAAACCAAGTAAATGAGAAGCATTAAATACTACGGCTTCATCTAATAAAACAAGGTTCTGGTCTACATTGCCTCCTCTTACAAAGAAGCCTGATAACCCCTCTCCTGCGCTCTGCACGCCAGGTAAAAGTTGTAATATCTTGATAATATCCACTTCACCTAATAATGTAGGCATAGTTTTTACTTGAGTTACATCTAGACGTATGTTACTCATTTCAGTGCTTTTTATATTTTCATCGCCTTTTACGTCAGTAACGACTACTTCATTAGTTTGTATTCCCTCTTGTGTGAGTTCTACGTTTAGGGTAGTATTACCTTGTACGTCAATTTCTTTTTCTATGGTTTTGTAGCCTATAAGCCGAAAAACGAGAATATGTTTTCCTTTACTTAAACGAATGGAATAAAAGCCATATTCATTGGAAGTAAGTCCTTCCTGCGTATTTTTATCTAATACAGTAGCGCCTATGAGCATCTCGCCTGTGGAAGCATCTTTAATTTTACCGCTTACTGTAAACTTTTCTTGTGCGAAACAAATGAAATGGAATAAAACAAAACTAAAAAACAGAATTTTTCTGCGTAACATAGCTAAAGGAATAATGATACAAAACTATGCAGTTATACTTTAGATACAGATAAAAATATGATGAAATTTATAGAAAAGATTTAGGTCATTTCGGTACGAACTTCGTTCTACTCAATGACCTAAATCACTAAAAAACAAAAGCACTCCTTTTGTGGAATGCCTTTATGTAATGAATGACTATTCTTCTTCATCATCTACATCTTCCCATTCTTCGTCTTCCCACTCTTCATCAGAGTCTTCTTCATCTTCCCACTCTTCTTCCTCATAGTCGGTTTCTTCTTCGTTGAGGTTTTCTTCTTCCTCGTCATCACGTTCAATTCTAACTGGCATAAGATTTATTAAATTAAAAAGTGTGGCTAAAATACAAAATAAAACTCATATACAAAAATTTGATATAGATTTTGATATAAAAATTTGTAAGACAGATTTGAAAAAAAATCAAAACGTGGTAAAAAATTATCTTATAGGTTTAAACTGATGTTTTTATTAGCAGTAATCCCTTTGGGAATAGCGTTAATGAGTTTTTTAGTATATTCTTGCTTAGGATTGTGATAGATATTCTCGGCTTCATCTAATTCTATAATTTTACCTGCATTCATAACCGCAATTCTGTCAGACATAAACTTAACTACGCTTAAATCATGAGAAATAAATATACACGTAAAGTTATATTCTGCTTTCAGTTCGTTAATAAGGTTAAGTACTTGTGCTTGTACAGATACATCTAACGCAGAAACAGACTCATCACAAATGATAAATTTCGGATTAAGTGCCAAAGCCCTAGCAATACAAATACGTTGTCTTTGTCCGCCTGAGAATTCATGTGGATAGCGGTTAAAAAAGTTTTTGTTCAGATTTACGCGTTCTAACAGTTCAAACACTCTTTCACGACGTTCTTCGTCAGAAGAGAGGATATTATGCACCTTCATAGGTTCTAAGATAGCATATCCCACAGAAATTCTTGGATTGAGAGAAGAGTAAGGGTCTTGAAAAATGATTTGAATTTCTTTACGGATATTTCTCAGTTCCTCATTTGAAAGGGTGAGAATATCCTGATTTTTGTAATAAATTTTACCGCTTATAGGTTCTACTAAACGCATGATGCTTCTGCCAAGTGTACTTTTTCCGCACCCTGATTCGCCTACCAAGCCAAGTACTTCACCTGGATATACGCATAAAGATACATCATCTACAGCTTTTTTATATTGTAATACCTTACCAAAAAAATTTTTTTCAACAGGAAAATAGGTTTTCAGGTTCTCTATTTTCATGATAGGTTCTTGTGCCTGTAATTTTTGGTTATGGGCTTTGATTTCACTCTCTGTAATGGCTTTGCCCATACTTACTTCCTCTACACTTTTTTGTGAATTTTCTATATCTCCATAGATGCTTTGTTCCATAAAATCTACTACGGTAGGTAGTACCCGAAGTTTTACATCTAACCTTGGACGGCAAGCTAATAAACCTTTGGTATAAGGATGTTGGGGATTAAGAAAAATATCTTCTACATTGCCTTGTTCTACAATTTTACCATGATACATTACCAATACATAATCAGCAATCTCTGCAATAACCCCTAGATCATGCGTAATAAACATCATGCCCATATTGTACTCTTTCTGAAACCGTTGCATAAGTTTGAGTACCGTTGCCTGTATAGTTACATCTAACGCTGTGGTGGGTTCGTCAGCAATAAGTAAAGACGGATTACAAGACATAGCCATAGCAATCATGACGCGTTGTTTTTGCCCTCCTGATAGTTGGTGCGGATAGGCTTTAAGCACTTGTTCAGGATTAGGTAATTGAACTTCATTAAAAAGCTCAATGGTGCGCTGACGGGCTTGTTTTTCAGTAAGTTTTAAGTGTAATTGTAGGGCTTCCATAACTTGATTACCACAGGTAAAAACAGGGTTAAGCGAAGTCATAGGTTCTTGGAAAATCATAGCAATTTCATTCCCACGCACGGTACGCATCTGCTTATCAGAGAGCGTGAGTAAATTTGTAATTTCTCCATTTTTACGTTTGAATAAAATCTCTCCATTCGTAATTCTGCCAGGCGGATTAGGGACTAAACGCATCACAGATAAAGATGTAACCGACTTTCCTGAACCTGATTCTCCCACAATGCCTACTACCTGTCCTTTGCGCACATGAAAAGAAATATTGTCTACGGCTTTTACAATCTTTCCTCCTGAACTGAACTGCGTTTCTAATTGCTTAACCTCTAAAATAACTTCCTGAATATCCATTGTTATTGCAATAATACAAAATTATTACACATAATCTACAAGGCTTTGAATATTCTCAACTCATAAAATTTTGTAAAAAATTTACCTAAAATTTACAACCTTTTATTTTTGCTGTACTTTTGCGATTATGTCTGTAAAAAAGGATAAAGATAAATTTGCCAAAAAAATAGAAATTGTAAATAGACAAGCTCGGTATCTATACGAAATTATTGAAAAATACACCGCAGGTATAGTACTTACAGGTACAGAAATAAAATCTTTGCGAATGGGAAAGGCTAGCATTGGTGAAGGATATATCTTTATTGATAATGGTGAAGTTTGGTTAAAAAACTGCCACATCTCTGAATATACAGAAGGCACATATAATAACCATGAACCTAAACGCTTGCGTAAATTGCTCTTACAAAAAAAAGAAATTCTTAAACTTAAGCAAAAACTTGAACAAAAAGGACTAACTATTATTCCATTAAAAATTTTTTTTAATGAACGCGGCTATGCTAAATTAGAAATTGCACTTGCACGCGGCAAAAAACTTCATGATAAACGAGAAGATATTAAAAAGAAAGATACTATTCGTGAACTCAAAAATAAAGAGTAAACACACATATTTATATCTCTTATTTTTCTGATAGGATAGGCACAAAATAAAAAACCCCACTTCTGAAAAGTGAGGTTTTTCTTTTTAGGTAAGATTGGGCTTACTTAGTATA
>CALIZB010000119.1 GCA_938028625.1 uncultured Bacteroidia bacterium
ACCTTTTTCTGATGCCCAAAACATAGCTTGCCATTCGGGAGAGTATTCTGCAAACGGGTAAAGAACACTTTTCTCTGAACCTTCCTGATAGAACAGTATGCTTACAGGGGTCTGCAGTTTTTGTATCCATAGTAAAAGTTCGCCGTTGGTTTCTTCGGGTGCTTCTAACAAGATGATGTCAGGTTGTATGTTATTTAAGACTTGGAGTACTCTTGCGGCGCTGCCAGGTCCATGGTGGCGTATACCTACATATTCTATCATATATACAAAAGTAAGAAAGTGTTTTATTCATAAAAAGAGTTATTTTTTCTGATTAGGGTCGTAGTTAAAGTCGCCACTTTTAGCTACTTTACTCTTTATTTCTATAACTGAGATATCCTTTTTTTCTTCATCATATACTACTTCTAACCATTTATTATTGATAAATACGGCGGGAAGATGTTTTAGTTTGCCTGAGAAAATGAATATTTTATCCCCCAGTGTAAGAGAAAGGGTAAGACAATCGTTGTCTACGTCCTCAAATATAAAATTAGTTTCTTTTTTGTTACTTTCAGATATAAAGCCCCACTTTCCATTTTCTTTTGCGGCTATCCAGCCTTCATTTATATCGTAGGTTTTATTAGTATCTACTCCTCTTATCTTTTTAATGAATGTATTACCTATATCTTCGTACTCAAAGGGAATAATGATTTTATTTGTATTGATTTCAACTACTCCCCATTTTTGATTTTTCATTACGGCGGCTACTTCACTACAACCTAATTTCACACCTTCGTACTCAAAAGGAATTAAAATTTTACCATTTGTGTCAATCATGCCCCATTTATTATTTTTTTGTACTACGGCGTGGTTACCTACCATATACTCAGTTCCTGTATCATAAATAGCAGGAATGACTACTTTGCCATCTGCATTTTTGTAACCAATTTTGCCATTCTCTCTAAATATTTTGGGATTCTGACACCAGACCCCAATCAGTGAACTGATTAAGAAACAAAATAAGAACAATACAGTTTTCATAGTGAATAAAAATTAAGAAATTCAAAACAACAGAAAAGCGTACAAAATTGTTATCCGTACAAATACGTATTTTTATAATGAGGTAAGTACAAATTTTCAGAGGAGTTTAAATTTTTTACCTGGTAATTGCATTAAAATTCCTTTAAATTCCATTTCTAATAATGTTGAAAATAGTTTGCTTGGGTTCATATCCATATGTACAAGGATTTCATCTATTACGCATTCTTTTTCTTTAAGTAGATTGACAATTTGTTGTTCTTCTGCGGAGAGAGGTAAAGATGTAAGTACAGTTTTAGTTTCTTTTTTAAGTATTTGAACAAGATTAAGGTCTTTGAGAATATCTTCGGGTTCAGTTACTAATTTGGCAATATTCTGTTTGATAAGTTCATTTGTACCCTTTGAACTATTTCTTTCTATGTCACCGGGTATGGCATATACTTCTCTATTTTCGCTAAATGCTAAGCGAGCTGTGATAAGTGCCCCTCCTTTGGGACGTGCTTCTACTACTAGGGTAGCCACACACATACCTGCAATAATTCTGTTTCTTTCAGGAAAATTAGTAGCATCAGGTTGCGTTTTTGAAGGATATTCTGTAAGCCATGCACCGTTTTCTAATATACTTTCCGCGATACTTTTATGATGTGAAGGATAAATACGGTCTAAACCGTGTGCAAGCACACAAGTAGTACTACCTTTATGTTCTGTAACGGTTTTATGGGCAGTTATATCTATTCCTATAGCTAATCCACTGACTACATTGAGATTAGCTTCTGCAAAAGCAGTAGCAAATTTTTCTGTAATCTGTTTGCCGTATTGAGTGGCATCGCGCGTGCCTACTATGGCGATATTCGTTTTTTGGTTTAGGTTTAAATTTCCTTTTTTGAACAGCACCAAAGGTGCGTCAGAAATCTGCTTTAATAAAACAGGATAGCTGTTTTCATAGTAGGTAAATACTTCTATGTTATTTTTATCACAAAAATTCAGTTCTGCTTCGGCTTCTTTGAGATATGCCCCGCTGATTATCTCCTTTGCACTGTTTTCGCTTATTCCTGGAACTTTCCGTAAATTTTGTTCGGTGCTATGAAACACGGCTTCTGCACTGCCACAATGAGCAATTAAATTTTTTGCACGTATTGAACCTATGCCATGTATATTTTGTAAAGCAAGCAAATACAGTTTTTCCACAAAGCAAAAGTATAAAACTTTGAGAAAAACTCTACTTTTTTGTGGTTAATGCCCATTTATTCTTTATTTAGTTCCTGTTCAGTTACTTTTTTTACCTTCATGCCGTCTTTAAGTTCTTTGGAGATAGCTCTATAAGGTCCTGAAACCACTTCTTCACCTTCTTTTAATCCTGATACAATCTGAATGTACTGATTGTCGGCAATACCCGTTTTTACAGTTACTTTTTTGACTGTACCATCATTTTGATACACAAAAACAATCTCTTCAGGTTTCTCGGTATTAGTTTTGGTCTGGTTAGTAGTATTCTGTTTTTCTGTATTTTCTTTCTCTTTTATTTTAGTTCTTGTTGTAACACACTGTGAAGGCACAGAAATTACGTTTTTTAAGGTATTGGTAAATATTTCCACGTTAGCGGACATACCAGGCAAAAAAGGAGATATTTTTTTGTTTTTTTCCTTCATTATTTCTTGATAAGAACTTGCTGAGATAAGAATGCGTACCTCAAAATTGGTTACCTGGTCAGTGGAGGCTACATTTGCACCTAATGAGGAAGAGGAATTGGCGATATTGGTTATTCTGCCTGTAAAATGTTTACCCGTATAAGCATCTACTTCAATTTTTACGGAGTCATTAAGAGATACATTGACAATATCATTTTCGTTTACATCTACTTTAACTTCCATTTTAGACAGGTCAGCTATGCGCATCATTTCTGTACCTGCCATTTGGCTTGTACCTACTACGCGTTCACCAAGTTTTACCGAGAGTTTGCTAATAACGCCGCTCATAGGTGCGTACAAAGAAGTACGGTTGAGGTTTTCTCTTGCTTGCTTTAAGGAGGCTTCTGCACTTTCTATACGATATTTTGCGGCTTCCACTTGTTGTTCGGAAGAGTTTTTTTGAGAAATGGCTACATTATAGGCAAGTTCTGAATTATCCATCTCTACCTGACTGATAACTTTTTCTGCAAAGAGTTTTCGGTTTCTTTCTACATTTATTTTTTCTGCGGCTAATCTACTTTCTGCTTGGGCTAAAGCGGCTTTGGCATTGGCTAAGTCTGCTTTGGCTGTATTGAGAGAGGCTTGCATCTGTTCTAATGCCGCTTGATAGTTGTCTGGGCGTATACGGGCAATGAGCTGTCCTTTTTGTACTTCTTGTCCTTCATAAACAGGTAGTTCTACAATCTCACCTGATACATCAGGGCTGATTTTTACTTCTACCACAGGCTGTATTTTTCCTGACGCAGATACGGTTTCTGTAATATCCCGCAGGGAGGCTTTTTCTGTGGTTATTTTAAGTTGCTTTTTACTGCAAGCAGAAAATAGATAAAAAACAGAAAATAAAATAATAAATATAGTTGTTCTGTTCATAAACGATGTAAAAATAAAACAGCAACGTATATGTACCCAAAATAAATGATATGTATCGTTAGTATCCTGTTTAGTTGGGTTAAAATAAAAACAGACTTGATTTTTTTGGTTTTACACAATATATTTGCAAAAAACGAATATTCTATGATAAACAAAAAAGAATGGAAAAGTGTGTTTTCACACCAGAACTCTGATATTGCAAATAAATTTTATACAATTTTACAAGATGCACAGATGCCGACAGAATTGGTACATGAAGAGTTAGAATACAAATTATATGTACCTAATGATTTTGTGGTAGATGCTAAACACCTTTTAGAGCAATACTCCGCTACTGATGATTACGAATAATTTCTTGCAACGCATTTTTACGGCAGTTTTTGGTGGAGTAGTTTTTATATTTTTGCTTACAGCCCATTTGTACACCTATTATTTTTTATGGATAGTGATATTTTCGTTTTGTATTTGGGAATGGAAAAACATGTTTCAACTTCCATTTTGGCTTGGGCTATTTGTTCTTATTTTTTTATCTGTTGTTCTGACTTTTGCTATAATTGATAGACAAAACAAAATTTGGGTTGTTGTGTATGTTTTTTTACCGCTTGTGTTATTTAGAAATGTTTCATTCTCTCAGATACTCTATGTACTTTTGGGAATAATTTATCTTGGTGTTCCTGCATATATTTTGTACATGACAGCACAGCAAGAACAGTCTTTTTACCTTCGTATTTTATTTGTTATTACCCTAGTATGGACAAGCGACATCAGTGCTTATCTTACAGGCAGATACTTTGGCAAACACCTGCTTATCCCGCGCATCAGTCCTAAAAAAACATGGGAGGGTCTATTAGGTAGTTTTTTCTTCTCAACTTTAGTTATTTGGGTATGGTTTCAGGCAAAGTTTGTTACAGAACAAAAATACCTGATTATAGGTGTACTTACAGCGGTTTCTACTCCAGTTGGTGATTTAATAGAATCTGCTATTAAAAGAAAAGCAGAAATCAAAGATACTAGCCAATTTTTACCTGGTCATGGTGGATTTTTAGACCGTTTTGACGGTTTTTTCTTTGCTGTTGCTACTCAATTTTGGATACCTTGACCCATATCGTATTTAGTATATTTTTCGTACTTTTTGGATTTTTAAGAATAGAACATTATTTTTGAACAATGAAATGGTGGATTATGCTTATGTTTTGTGCGGGGCTGGGTGGCTTAACCCATGCTCAGGAAAGTTATACCTTTAAATACAGTTTAGCCCCCAATTCTGATTTTTTTTACTTAGTTACTATCACGGCAAAGAAAAAAGATATGCTAGTGAGTGCATTGAACTTATATACCAACAGCAAAATTATCTATATACAAGATAAAGATGAGGTTACTATTGAGTTAAAACATAAAACCAAGAATTTAGAAGGATATAATTTTACGTCTACTATGCATCTGCTTATAAATATGTCCGTGATGCGTACTACGGATATACTGCAGGAATGTCCTGTAAATAACTGCATAAGCACATTTACAGTAAATAACAAAAAATTTAATTTACATCATAACTCTTTTCTGCTTGCCAAATTCAGGGGTAGAATAGTGCATAAATCTGAACTACCGATTACGCTCACTGAACCCGAAAATTTGCTTATGTTTCAGTTACTGGAATAGCGGAACAGGAAATAAATTGTATTTTTGCGGGCATGAAGGCAAAAAATGTACGAGTAAATGTAGTTACGTTAGGTTGTTCTAAAAATGTAGTAGACTCAGAAGTGTTGATGAATCAATTAAGGGCAAATGATTTTTCAGTTTCTCATGAAGCTAAAAGGGTAAATCATGATATTGTAATAGTAAATACCTGCGGATTTATAGAAGCGGCAAAGCAAGAGTCTATTAACACCATTTTACATTATGTAGATTTGAAAGAAAAAGGCAAAGTAAAAAAAGTATATGTAACAGGCTGTCTTTCTGAACGCTATAAAACAGATTTAGAAAAAGAAATTCCCGAAGTAGATGCGTATTTTGGTACTATGGAGTTAGGTAATTTGCTTGCTAAACTCAATGCGGATTACAAAAAAGAACTGCTCGGAGAGCGTATGCTCACTACACCGAAGCATTATGCTTATCTTAAAATATCCGAAGGTTGTGATAGACCTTGTAGTTTTTGTGCTATTCCACTTATGCGTGGTAGACATGTATCCAAACCCATAGAAAGCATTATTCAGGAAGCACAGATTTTAACGCAAAATGGAGTAAAGGAGATTATGCTCATTGCCCAAGACCTTACCTATTATGGTTTAGACCTGTACAATACCCGAAAACTTAATGATTTACTTATACAACTCTCCGAAGTAAAAGGATTAGAATGGATTAGACTACATTATGCGTATCCTGCCCAGTTTCCTGAGGAAATTTTAGATACCATGCGAGAACGTAAAAATATTTGTAATTACTTGGATATTCCCTTACAACATGCTTCGGATAACATGCTTAAAATTATGCGCAGAGGGATTACCAAACGTAAAAGCATAGAACTAATTGAAAAAATACGCAAAAAAGTACCTAACGTAGCTATACGCACTACACTAATTGTGGGGCATCCCGGTGAAACCGAAGCGGATTTTCAAGAACTTAAATCTTTTGTGGAAGAGATACAATTTGAACGTTTGGGAGTATTTACTTATTCACACGAAGAGAACACACATTCTTATACGTTGCAGGATACTGTACCTGATGAAGAAAAACGCCGCAGAGCAGATGAAATTATGGAGATACAACAGGATATTTCCTTTGACCTTAACAGCAAAAAAACAGGACAAACCCTAAAAGTACTCATTGACCGCAAGGAAGGACAATTTTGGGTAGGTCGTACCGAATTTGACTCCCCCGAGGTAGATAATGAAGTACTTATATCTTCTGACAAAAATCTTAAAGCAGGTACTTTTGTACCTGTAACCATTACAGAATGTACAGAATTTGATTTGTACGGAACAGTATAATGCCAAAAAGGAAAAAAGGCATGCCTTAAAATAACATGCCCATTTTCTAAAAACACTTGCATAAAATAATCTTAAAAATCAGATTACTCAAACGTTATACAGTTAGATTGGTATAAATTAACAGATGAATGCTGTATAAAAAAGGATAAAAAGACGCATAAAAAGGTAAAAATCAGGTTTCTGTAAAATAAAAGAGCAACCTTTTTAGGGTTGCTTTTTTATTTTTGAAATACGCTTTTAGTTAAAGTATTTTCCAAATACGTTACGTAATATAACAGGTTTTTTTGTTTTTTGTTTTATAGTAAAGTCGTAAGAGAGCATAATTTCATGAGAGCCTCTGCTGTAAGGATTTAATCCTGACAAAGTATAGTCATAAGAATATCCAAAACGAAGTGGAATATTAGGTAATCTTGCACCAATAAGTGCGGCAATTGCATCATTGCTGCCAATACGGTATAAAAGACCAGCAGTCAGGATTTTGTAATTTACATTTGCATTAAGGGCATACTGTGCTTTTACTCCGTCAAAAATAATGAAAGTAGATGGGGTTAAATGAAAGTCATTCTCTTCATTGAACATGATTTTATATCCTGCGGTAAGGAAATAGTTACGGCTAAGGCTGGTTGCTGAACCATTTACAAACTCAATTTTACTTTCTAATAAGTGAGAGGTAGAGATACCTGCGTACAGGGTAGGACTGATGTAATACAAACCTGCACCTAAATCAGGAACAATTTTGGAGGTATTACTCGTAGGAATAAGTGGGTCGTTTTGGTCAATGGGATTCCAATTTGTGCCTATACTTTTTTGGTATGCGCCTCCGTTAAGACCTATTTGAAAGGCTTTGTCTTCAGAAATATTCAGGCGAAAAGCATAAGACAGCAAGCCTCCCACAGTATGCCATTGTCCTAACTGGTCGCTTACTATGTGCGCCCCTACACCTCCGCGCAAGGCTTTTACAGGACCATTAGCACTAAAAGTGAATGTACTAGGTTGCTCAGGAATGTTTACCCACTGGCTACGGTATAAACCTGTCAAATTCCAGACTTGTCTTGCTCCTGAATAAGCAGGGTTGTATACCTGTTGATTATACATGTAATGTGTAAACTGTGGGTCTTGTTGAGCATACGTAATGCCTACTGTAACGCACGCAAGTAATAAATATACGATTTTTTTCATTGTTTAATACTTTTTTAAAGTAAGTTACTTGTTAATTTTCCAATGTAAAGTTAGTAAGTATTTTTGATAACGCAAAAATTATCCTTAATTTTTCTAAAAAATTATTGCAATATCAGTCTGACACAAAAACAGGGTAACGTATAATTTTTATTACTTTCTTGCTCTTTTTACAGATGCACGATGAAGTCTGTCATTTATAGCTCTACCCAGACTTTCGTCAGGGAATATCTCTGCTATAATTGCTTTGATAGGCATATTGTCTAAACTGCGAAGCGCATGAAATAAATTTTTTGCGGCTTCGGATAAATCTCCTGTCGGTGAAAGAACAAATTGCTGGTGCAAAGGTACACCCTCGTGGTGATGCTGAAAAGCTATAACACCTATTTCATCATGGCTGTACTCTGGGGGATATTTTTCAATGTACAGAGGCACATTGGGTGCATAATGGCTATCTAAAAGCCCTGGTGCGTTTGGATTAGATTTAGATTGTATATCAATATCTACTTTGCCAATAATCTCCTCAATGGTTTCAACTGTAGTACCTCCAAGTCGTAGAATAGTGGGTATTTCGGTTTCAAAACTTATAATAGTAGACTCTACTCCTACCGAACAGGCGCCCCCGTCTAAAATATAAGGAATTTTGCCCCCCAGAGAGTCTAATACATGCTGTGCAGTTGTAGGGCTTACGTATCCAAAAGGATTGGCACTGGGCGCGGCTAGTGGAAAATCTAATTTTTTAAGCAGTTCCAAGGTTAAGGCATGTCCGGGTATACGTATACCTACAGTATTGTGTCCTGATGTTACAATATCAGGGATAATTTCTTTTTTAGGTAATACATACGTGATAGCAGAAAAATGTTTGGCAAGTTCATACACAGCCATAGGTACATAAGTAACATACTTTTGAATTTCATCTATGGAATGGACATGTACAATAAGCGGGTCAAAGAATGGGCGCTGTTTTACTTCAAATATTTTTACTACGGCTTCTGGGTTAAGCGCATTAGCGGCTAAACCGTACACTGTTTCGGTAGGAATAGCAACTAATTCGTTTCTCTTCAAAAACTGTATGGCTAATTCTATATCTTTGCCCACCAAAGTTTTTTGCTTGTCCATTAAAAACCTTCTCCAATAAGTTGAACTTCTAATTCCAAAAGTATATTAAATTTTTCAAAAACGCAAGTTTTTACTTTGTTAATCAAATTCATCATATCTGAAGCTGTTGCATTGTTTTCATTTACTAAAAAATTAGCATGTTTTTGACTGACCAAAGCGCCGCCTGTCTGCACTCCTTTAAGGTTACAGGCTTCTATCAGTCTTCCTGCATAGTCGTTAGGTGGGTTTTTGAATATACTTCCTGCATTAGGTTTATTAAGCGGCTGACTTTGATTTCGTTTTTCTAATAAATTTTTTCGTTTTTGTTTTACAGCTTCAATATCTGTGGTTTTTTTGAGTTGCATAGTAATTTCCAGAATTACGCTGTCTGTTAGGTTAGTGTAGCGATAGCGGAAGTCAATGTCTTCGGGTTTGAGTTCAACATGTTTTCCTGCACGTATGCACTCTACGCGCGTAATAACATCAAAAATTTCTCTTTGGTACGCTCCTGCATTCATAATCACTGCTCCGCCTACCGTACCAGGAATACCGCCGAGATTTTCTATTCCTTCTAATCCGTGTTCTATCACATCTATTACTAATCGTGGTAGATTATATCCTGCACCTACGGTAACGTACTCGCTCTTGATGTTCATATAACTTAATGTATCCCGAATAGCAATAACGCTACCTCTTATACCTTTATCTCCAACGAGAATATTACTTCCTTTACCTAATACAAAATAAGGTAAATTGTGTTGATAGTGATATAAAACAAGGTTAATTAAGTCTTGTTTGTTTGCAGGTTCAAAAAAATAATCTGCGGGTCCGCCTATTTTGAGCGTGGTGTGTTTTTTCATCGGTTCATTGTAGCGAATAGTTCCCTTGAAAAAAGATTGTATTTCCATCAAATGAGTATCTTTCATAATACATTAAGGTTCATCATCAATTTTACAATTAGGCATAACAACTTTCAGATAGTCAATTTGTGCAGGTAAAACAGGGTTATCATAAATATAAAATTCCTTGAGCTGTTTGAGATAGGAAATTTCCATAGGAAGCGTGGAAATACGGTTTTTGCTGATATTGATTTTAGTAACTTTGGTCAGTTTGGAAATATCCACAGGAATTTCGTAAATAAGATTATT
>CALIZB010000120.1 GCA_938028625.1 uncultured Bacteroidia bacterium
TCTTTAAGATGTATGCCTGTGAATTTGGTTTTACCGTGATAAATGTAATCTTTACCTTGTCCGAGTTCAAAGTAAATGATGTTAATAGAGATTATTTTTCGCACTTTGGAATAAGCCTCACCGCTGTAAATGTGTTCTGTAATGAGTTTTGAAGTGCTGTATAACATTCGGTAAAAATAATCTAATTCATCTTTATTTTGTATCTCAATGATAACGAGCTCTTTGCCATCAAGTTCTGCGAGTATATCCACACGATTGGATTTGTCTTCTAACGTTACCTTGTTGCTTTCACTTTCTAAAAACTGTTGTATTTTAACCTCACGTTTCAGTAGTTCAGATAAAAAGCCCTCTATTATTACAAAATTAGATTTACTTCGTAATAAGTACTTAATAGCAAAATCAAAACGTACTAATTTTATTTTTTTTACAGTCTTGGACATAGCACAAAGATAGGTTTTTTCTAACTATATTAGTGTGTTGGTAAGCGGTTTTTATATTTTGCTGTTTATGCTTATTTTTGAAGTTATGGAAGACCAAAAACTGACAGTATCCCTGATACAAACACACCTGCATTGGGAAGATACACAAAAAAATCTATTGATGTTTGAGGAATGGTTTGGAAAAGTTCCTATGGAAACAGACATAGTTATATTGCCTGAAATGTTTAATACAGGTTTTAGTATGAATACTCAACTCACTACGTATCAAGATGAAGTAATTCAATGGTTGCAAGTACAATCAGCGAAAATAAGTAAGATGATAGTAGGTAGCATGATGTATGCACAAAATAAAAATAGTTTTGTGAATATGTTTTTCACTTGTGATATGCGTGAAACGGCTAAAAATGAAAATCAATATGGTTTTCAAGCCATATATGCAAAACGGCATTTGTTCAGAATGGCTAATGAAGATAAATTTTATACTGCGGGAGAAAAAAAAGCACGGATAAAACTCAAAGGATTCAACATTTGTCCGCTTGTGTGTTATGACTTGCGGTTTTCAGTGTGGTCTGCAAACACTTACAACAGAAAACACGATACAGTGGATTATGATGTGTATATTTATGTTGCTAACTGGCCTATGGCACGTATTCTTGCATGGGATACATTGTTGCCTGCACGAGCTATTGAAAACTGGGCTTATTCTATAGGTGTAAATAGAACAGGTGTAGACGGTAATAACATAGAATATTGTGGACATTCTGCGGTGTATGACTTTAAGGGTGAAAAACTCCTTTTTGCTGATAATCAAGAAGGTGTTTTTAGTATTACATTAGATAAAGAAAATTTAGATAAATATAGGAAAAATTTTCCTGCTTATTTAGATAGTGATGAGTTTTATCTTATACAAGGCTAATCTTAAAAACTGGTATGTATCGCTTGCCTTGGGCTAAATGGGGACTTATTCTGCTGGCAGTATCTATTGTTACGGCGTCTTTGTGGTATACAAGAAATTTAGCCACAAAAATTGCCGTAGAAGAACGTAAAAAGGTTATTTTATGGGCAAAAAGCATTCAATTTGTAGCTAATGCGGAAGAAATGGACAGCGGATTCAGTTTTGTGGTAGAAGAACTTATCAAATCCAATACTACAGTTCCGGCTATTCTTACCGATGAAAAAGGAAATGTGTTAAGCTATGATAACGTAAAAATCCCTAAAAAAATACAAAGTAAAGAGAAAGACACTTGGATAAAATTACAAGTAAAAGAATTTCAGAAAGATAATCCTGCTATCGAAATTGTTAATGAAAATCTTAAATCTAAATTTTACGTGTATTACAGAAATTCTTCACTTTTATACCAATTAAAGTGGTTTCCTTACATGCAATTAGGGCTAATTATTGCATTTGTTATTTTAGGATACATCAGTTTTAATAATGCAAGAAAAGCCGAGGAAAATCGTATATGGGTAGGTCTTGCCAAAGAAACCGCCCATCAGTTGGGTACACCTATTTCAGGGCTTATGGCATGGATAGAATTACTGAAAGCACAACTCGGCGAACAAGACCTTACCGTTCACGAAATGAACAAAGATATTGAACGCTTAAAAATTATTACAGAAAGATTTTCTAAAATTGGTGCTGCGCCTATGCTTAAAACTGAAAATATTTTATCCGTTATGGAGAATATTGCTGAATATACTTTACAGCGACTGTCCCAAAGTAAGCGCATACAACTGCATTTTGATTTTACGCAGTTACCTAAAAAAACAGAAATCCCGATAAGTAAGCCTCTGTTTGAATGGGTGATAGAAAATCTTGTAAAAAATGCCATAGATGCTATTCCATCTGAAAAAAAAGGTGAAATCAGCATTACAGCAGGCATACAGCCCAAAAAAATATGGATAGAGGTAAAAGACAACGGAAAAGGTATTCCTGCCAATCAGTTCAGAAAAATATTCAGACCCGGTTTTACTACTAAACAGCGTGGCTGGGGATTGGGTTTAAGTTTAACCAAACGCATTATAGAACAATACCACAAAGGCAAAATTTATGTCAAAGACTCTGTAGTAGGGGTAGGTACTACATTCAGAATAGAACTCTCTATAACAGAACAGGTATAAACCTGGCAAAATGAAAAAACGTTCAGCAAAATGCTGAACGTACGCTTAATTTACATACAAATAAGGCTTCCAATCTTCATGAATGGTAGTAAATTCACGTAAAAACATAAGATAATTGGGTTTGAAGGGTCTGCGGAGTAATTTCATACCTACTTCGCCTAAAAATAAATCGCCTTTTTTATGGTTGCATTTACGGCATGCGGTTACACAATTTTCCCAGCTGTCCCCGCCCCCGCGTGAGCGCGGAATAACATGGTCTATCGTTAAATCCTGTTTGCTTCCACAATACTGACAGGTATTGTTATCTCGCTTAAAAATATTCTGACGGGAAAGTACCACTTTTTTATACGGCATGATAACGTATCTCATCAAGCGTATAATGGACGGAAATGGATACACTCTATTAACCGTATGAATACATTTTTCTGAACAAACAGAGATAATCTCTGCTTTATTTAAGAATACTAATGTCAAAGCTCTTTCTACAGAGCATATACTTATTGCTTGATAATCTTGATTGAGTACTAAAACCTTACCATACATACGAATTAAAAATAAAAATTCATCATGTTTTGTTAATAAGAAAAATTTGCAGTATTTCGCAGTTTTTAACGACTAATTTAGAAAAAAGTTAAATACGTTTCAAAAAAAACCATTATTTTATTGTTAAATTTATGAAAAAAGCATACATATTTCCTGGTCAAGGGGCTCAGTTCAGCGGAATGGGCAAAGATTTGTACATTCAATCTGAACAAGCAAAAACATTATTTCACCAAGCAGATGAGATACTAGGCTTCAAGCTATCTCAAATTATGTTTGAAGGTAGCGCAGAAGACTTAAAACAAACTAGTGTTACACAACCTGCGGTATTTTGTCATTCTGTTATTCTTGCACAAGTGCTTAACATTGTTCCTGATATGGTAGCAGGGCATTCTTTGGGAGAATTCTCTGCATTAGTAGTCAATAAAACGCTTTCTTTTGAAGATGGATTAAAATTAGTAAGCCTCCGTGCCAAAGCTATGCAATATGCTTGTGATTTAGAACCCAGCACTATGGCGGCTATTTTAGGATTACCTGATGAAAAAGTAGAAGAGATATGTAAAAATATTACAGATGCCGTAGTTGTTCCTGCAAACTATAACTCTCCTGGGCAATTAGTCATTTCAGGTTCGGTACAAGGTGTACAAAAAGCTATGGAACTGTGTAAAAATGCGGGAGCAAAACGTGCTATTCAATTACCTGTAAATGGCGCATTTCATAGTCCATTGATGGAACCTGCCCGAGTACAATTAGCAGAAGCTATTGAAAAAACAAAGTTCAATACACCAATCTGCCCTGTATATCAAAATGTGAGCGCTAAAGCTGAAATACACCCCAATACGATTAAAGAAAATTTACTTATCCAACTTACAGCCCCTGTTAAATGGACACAATGCGTACAAGCAATGGTCGCTGATGGGGCAACAGAATTTATTGAGATAGGTCCAGGTAAAGTATTGCAAGGCTTAGTAAAAAGTATAGCTCCTGATATTGCACGTTCAGGTTTTGAAAAATTAGCAGACTAATTACTAAATAGCATATTGAGTATTTCTTTGAGATAATACGCATCAGTTTCATCAAAGTAATTAAAATGTTCGCTATCTATATCTAATACCCAAGTTACTAGGTTATTCTGAATAACAGGAAGTACAATTTCAGAATTGCTTTCTGAACTACATGCGATATGTCCTTCAAATTCATGTACATTAGGAACAATAACGGTTTCTTTACTTCGTACACAAGCTCCACAAACCCCTTTTTGGATAGAAAATCTTGTACATGCAGGAGGTCCTTGAAATACACTTAAAATTAATTCTTCATTATCCACACGATAAAAGCCTACCCAAAAAAAATGCATATTGTATTTGAGTACGGCACACACATTAGCTAAATTAGCTATTAAATCTCTCTCTCCACTGACTAAACTCTTTATCTGTGGTAACAATTGCTTATATTTCTCATTTTTACTCAGATTTTTATCTACTTGTATGTATTCTGCCATGAAACAAAGTTAAAACAAAACAATATATTTTAAGCATTTTTTGTATTTTTGCAGTGCGTATCAGAGTATCGCTGTAATGTTATTACAGAGGAAAGTCCGAACAGCACAGTGTACCCTGCTTCCTAACGGGTAGGCATACGCGCAGAAGGTATGACAGAAAGTGCCACAGAAAATATACCGCCTGTTTGTACAGGTAAGGGTGAAAAGGTGCGGTAAGAGCGCACCGCTGTTTTGGTGACAAAACAGGCATGGCAAACCTCAGGGGCTGAAAG
>CALIZB010000121.1 GCA_938028625.1 uncultured Bacteroidia bacterium
TATATATATGGGCCACAATTCTTGGATGCTCACTCTCATGTAGCCTGTTATTAAAAATTCAACACATTAAGAAATTTGTGTAATTGTTCGTTTGTTCCAAAAAGAACGTTAAAACAGAGTATTTTTTTTTGTAATAGTTTCAATTTGTGGTAATGACAGTTGTTCCCGGCAAATATGGATTGGTGATTATATATTGTCCATAGTACAAACATGCATAACAGAACAATAACAGAATGTAGCATAAATCACACAGTTATAAACACTGGAAACGTACCCCCCCCCCCCACTCCTAACCAAACGTTTTCTTTTATTTATATATCTCACGACATGCATGTTATGAAATACGACGAAAAGGGCAACCAGGATAGTAATTTGTGGTAATGACAGCTGTCACCATCACCTTTTTTCCCCTCTCACAACAATTAAAACAACTACTTGAAAATATCACAAATCCGCACACTATAAATAAACGTTGGTTCATTCATTACATTTCATTTTAAAACTGAAGTAACTCAAACTGACAAATTCGCTTGCCAACAGTTGGTGCACCAGTTAAAAGGAGTGCGTTTATAAAACATAATTCTTTCGATATTACATGGTTATGTTGAAAAAAACATGGATAGGAAACATACAAAACAATTTAATAACTGAAATCTTTCAAAATCCCTTCACAATAGTGGCCAGTTTTCTGTTACAAACACTTTAATCTGGCGTAGGAAATTATCCAAGCAGACGATATGCCAACTAAGGCCTGTTGGCAAGCGAATTTGTCAGTTTGAGTTACTTCAGTTTTGAAATGAAATGTAAATCAAAGTTGCACTTCGCGCTAAGTAAAAAAAAAACATCACCAAAAGACAATAACTTTACTTTAATTGTTGGTTTTATTTTCTTGGCGAAGACAAATAAATTCTGTAAATTAAAGTTACACTTCACGCCGAGTAAAACAAAATATCGCTACAAAGACAAAGTTCTTTTGTTGTTGGTTTTTTTTTGTTAACGTTTCCACACATCCTTTTTCTGCTTTGTTTTTTATTGTGACATATGAAATAGTTTATAAATACGGGAACATGCGTGTTTTTTTCACTGGTGCACCAACTGTTGGCAAGCGAATTTGTCAGTTTGAGTTACTTCAGTTTTGAAATGAAATGTAATGAAAAGACGATAACTTTTCTTATTTTGTTGGTTTTATTTTGGTGGCGAAGACAAATAAATTCTGTGAATTAAAGTTACAGTTCAAAATATTAAACTTATCAAAAATCTGAAAACGTGGTCTTGTAGAGAAGCTTCTTGGCTATCTATCCATGTGAAATACAAAAATATAGGTTAAGAATTGACCGAACTGGAAGAGGTCAAAGGTAAAAAAGTGTGATTTTCCAAATTTCACAAATCACACTAATCGGCCCCAAACTGGTACTTATAGATTTTTGAGCTCATTCTAACCCATTTTATTGAAAAGGCCATGCAAAATTACATATAATACCGTCGACTTTATATTTTATTTCCCCATAGGGGCCACGCTAGAATTTTCTGAAACGCAAAACCGGCCGTCTGAGAAAATTTCGCGGAGTCGCGTTCGACAACCAGGCGTAAACTCAATTCATCAGTCGCAAGTAGGCACTATTAAAAATAAAGTGCCAAAACATCCCCCCTCTTGATTTCCCATGGACCGGTGAACATTCGGTCGAAAGAAATTACCCCGATTAATGAAAAACGCGTTTCGCGACAACCCGGCCAGGGCCAATTTTACCCCATTTTGCCTGAAAATCTTAACTTCTGTAACTCTGACATAAAAAGGGACCAGCAATTTGATTTTCCCACCCTTCAAACAGTATTATGGCCAAGTTTAATCATAATAGCCCCATTATTGACTCTACAAGAGCCATTTTTGTGTGATTTTCATGATTTGAGCCATTTTCCTGAAATAAAAGAACATTCTCTTTGGTAGGGTCACAGAAAGACACATTAATATTTCTATACTTTTCAAAATCCTATACTATTCTACACAAGAAACTCTACATTTTTACATATTAAACATCTTCCTAGGCCAAATATTAAAGGAGCACAGAGCACAAATAGTTGAAATTATACATGAAATAGTGAAAATTACTAAAATTGGCCATAAAAAATTTAAAATTGACATTTAGACACCAGGTTTTTTGCTTATAATATTGCTGATGGATAGTGTTTATATAATCTACAACAAAAATGGACAATTATTTAATATTAATTGTGAAAAATGCCATATTTAATATGAAAAATTATATATATCATATTATCAAATATTGGTATGGCCCACTACTCTTAAACTATTTGACCCACAATAATGGTTCTTATATCATTAGAATCAGCATAAAGAGTACTACATGTTGACAAAATTTCAGACCCCTGGGTCAATTAGGGTCAAAGTTGACCTCTCAACTATACCTAGGAAATGTACTCCATAATGACTGAAATCACTTATGAGGGTCAAAATGACCTATTTAACCTAAAGTAAGGTACAAAGTATCATTTGTTCTTTAATCTACATGCAATTACCTTCATTTTAAGCCATCATATGTCAAAATTGGTCAAATATTAAAGGTACTGGAACCCATAAACCTCACAGAAATAGCACTTTTCACTTTAATTCAAATATAATATTTTCTCTTAAATCTTTAAATTTGAATTTAGACATGCGGTTTTTTGCTTTAATTATAGCTACTACATGCTATATCAACAATTCAATTCAACTTTGTCCCCCAAGTTAATAGAATTTGAGAAATAACACATTATAATGTTCAATTTCGCCGGTCAGTGCGAGGGGGCGTGGCACTTTCTCCTACTTGGCGACCTTTGACCCCCGATTACTCGGCAACTATTGCAGATGGAATGACGGTTAATATACCAAAATGAAGGTCGTTTCGAGCACTATAATATGTATGAAAACCATTAAAAAATATTAATTAGGAAAAAAGATGGCCCGTCTTCAATAGTCTAAAACATGTTTACGGAAATGAAATTTCCACAAATCAACCAATTTTACTCAAACTTTTGTACGTTTTTTCTCATTCTGAGTATAGATCTTGTGAATACGCACATTATGAGCCATTATTCGTCTAAATCGGACAGTAATTAGCCGCGTAATTGCAGAAAAACTGTATATTGCTGAATATGTTAAATATGCAAATCACGGTATCTATACAAATAACACAAATTGACCGTTTTTTCTTGCCAAATGCATTTATTGGCATACAAGCAAGCATTTTAAATTGAAAATTGGCCACAGTGTGCATTATTTTTAACCAAAAAACAACAAAAACCGGTATTTTCGCATAAATGCCTTTTAATCCATAAATACAAATTAAAATGAAAAAGATACAAGTTTATGGCAAGAAATCAATAGTAACAGACTACAGTGAACGCATTTAAGTATAAAAAGTGCAACTTTATTGTAAATAATTAAAAAGAACTTGCATTTACAAAGTTGCCGTTTTTCACTGTTTTTAATTAGCATTATATTGAAATATCGACCATTAACATATGGAAAATGCATCGTCAAACGATGAAAAACACTTCTCTTGTGTGCATTCTCTATATCTTCGATAATTATCTTGAATAGGCTTGATAATAGAATAAAATAAAGGTATATGTATTTTATAATGGTAAAACTGTGTGATTGTAAAGTTATTGAAGGCGTGTTTATGGTGACGGCGTGTCCAGTATAAACTTTTGTAGGAATATGACGATAAACGCGCACTTGGTGAATGCAAAAAAAAAATTAACATTTTCAACAAAAACACGAGCATACATTCAATGTGCAGACGACCAGGCTATGCGTTATTTTGACACTGAAAAAAACGCCACTCCGTTTAAGTATGGGGACAGTATAAACGTTATTTTGACACTGTAAAATACGCCCTCCGTTAATTACGTTTTTTATGCCACCATCTCCCCCAACCCTCAACTCATCTCACCCCACGACTGGAATTATGCAAATATCATCAAGCATTTTCCTTTAAATGTATAGCGGAACCCGGGGCAAAAAGGACTACAGGGATAGTATGGCCAACCGGCCAACTCTGGGATGCTGCTTTGTCCTTTATTTCTAATGTAGTCTTTTATTAAAAAAAGAAACACATTTGGAAATTAATGTAATTGTACTTTTGTTCCAAATAGAATGTTAAAACACAGTATTTTTCGTAATTGTTTCAATTCGTGGTTATGACAGTTGTTCCCGAAAAATTGAGACTGAAGATTACTTCATGTACTATATATACAAGAAGAAAAAAAACGCATATTATACATTTATAGAGCATAGGAATATGAGCCAATTATAACAACTGTAAACGTAACTTAGCACCACCTCCCCCCCCCCCCCCCAACTATTTATATATAGAAAGGGATGATGTGAAATACGCAAC
>CALIZB010000122.1 GCA_938028625.1 uncultured Bacteroidia bacterium
TTTTGGGTAAGTTCTTTCCAGTTTCCGAATTCATCTAACAAGCGTGTGGCAAAATGTCCGTTCATCATACGCCCTGCTGATGCGGGTTCGGCTTCTACAGATGTATGTGCATATAACTGAGCGAAAAATTCCTGAACAGAAAGCAGTCCTGCTGCTATCATAAACGTCTGGTCGCGATAGTATCCTGACCTAAAATCCCCGTTCTGAAATGCTTTTGCCATAGCAATCTGAGGAAGTTCTTTGCCGTCACCAAATATTCCGAATTTGGCTTTGCCGGTCAATACTTCTTTTCTGCCCAACAGACTTGCTAGACGGCTTTGATGCGCTGTTTTGTAATCCTGAAGCACTTCTGCCTTAGAATAAATTGCTTCTGTAATGCTTTGCTGTATCATGATATTGCCTGAACGTATTAAAAAAGTGTTATATGGTTCAAATCAGCTAGGATACTGCTGAATATAACACACACAAAAGTATAGAACACTTATCAAAAATGCAAATCTTTAATCTTTACAAATTTCTGAATACCTGCTGATATAAGGATTTCTGTAAATTTTATATATATTCTGTCTGTTCATTACTGATATTATAGACCATTATTATGTACAAAAAATGCAGTTGTGTTGTATGACAGTTGCGTTTGCCATAAGATTACCGCACTACTGCAAATTTGCTTATTTTTTTATGTCCTTTGTCATCTTCTACATAAAATAGGTACACTCCGCTTGGAATTTCTGCACCTGTAATATCATGTAAATCCCAAAAACAGCCCCCATCACCGTCTTTTTCTTCTAGTTCCTTCACCAAACGCCCATTCACCGTGAATACTTTAATTTTTGCGGTCTGGGTTAAATTGGCAAAACGAACCCCGTTAAGCGTAGCATTTACCTTGTACGGATTAGGATACACAAATACCTCATCAAGGTTTTCTTTATATTGAGTAAAAGTAGCTACATCACCTATACCTTGTTTGCTCTCCCAACCGTTGATGGCTACTATATTTTTCATTTGTAAAGAAAGTGGATTACCCAGCGCACCAAAAGCCGCATTTTTGATTTTAAGCCTGATAGTTTGTTGCGTACTATTTTCCCAAGAGATATTTTCTATACTTCCTATCGGAGAGAGTGTGTAATTGTTTTTATTTAATGCAGTATTAGT
Source organism: uncultured Bacteroidia bacterium (assembly GCA_938028625.1). Classification (GTDB taxonomy): domain Bacteria; phylum Bacteroidota; class Bacteroidia; order JANWVE01; family JANWVE01; genus JANWVE01. The sequence goes on from CALIZB010000122.1 coordinate 1,156, forward strand.
TATAGGAGTATTAAATTCAATGATGGCTTCGTGTTCGTTTAAGTTAAACCAACGACTGAATATAACTGCATTTTCTTCGGGTTTTGGATTTACCGTAAAGTTTACTATACGATATAAAGGATTAAGGTACGCAAATTCACGGTCTAATATTGTGGTGTCCAAGGTTAAGGTATAGGAAGTAGGAAGTAGTTTTCTATTAAACTTCATTAAAATCTGTTTGTTATTCCCCATAGTGATGGCTGATTGTGGGGATAGTGTATCATTTAACCGTATTTGATGCAATGGAATGGTGTAAGGGTTCATTTCATTAGCAAAGTAAGCTATGCATTGTTGATTACCGATATATCGTACAGAATCCAAGCGGTTTAGAGAATGAGGTCGTAAAATAACAGTATTGTAGCTTAACGGACTGACATTTGTACCTTGTACTACTTCAAGAGCATAAAGGTATAAAGAGTCTTGTGAAACGCTTAAATCTTTGTACAATGTATCTGTGGTTAGAGCAATGTTAAAAACTGTATTAGGTAAAGTTTCTTTAAATCCTTTACTACGATACACGCGATACTGTACTCCTGTACTTGTAGAACGTTGCCATTTTAACAAAGTACTATTTGTACCTGTTACAAATCCCATGAGTTCGTGTGTAGGTTGTACTACATAATCCTGATATTCAAAAAAAGTAGCTTTTTGTCCATCTCCGATAGAAAATTCTGCTTTGCCATTGTTATTAAAATCATAAGCAATATGAGAACTGTTAATGCTTCCGTAATAAAACCATTGTGGTTCATATTTTTGTGTAATTGCATTATAGCGAATAATGTACGTTTTAGGATAGAAAGAAAAAATTACCTCTTCTCCTGCTTGATTGTCCAAGTTATGGGCTATACAAGCATTAAAGGTAGTATTTGCGGTTTCATAAAAATATAGAGAGTCTTTGACAAAAAACTGATTGTTACCGTTACTATGAAAAAAACGCATTTTCCAAAAAGGTGCATCATATTCTTTATCTGTATTTTTGAGTGTAGAGGTATGTGTAATTACACAAAAATCTAGCTTTCCGTCATTATCAAAATCGCCTTTGACAATATGTTCTCCTGCGCCCCATAGATTAGTTTCATTTTTGTAAATAAGGTTAAAATTGCTTCCATTATACTCATAAATCAAAGTATTTCCTGCTAATGTACCGTAGATAAGGTCTAAATTACCATCATTATCAAAATCTCCGTGTATAATTCTCGGTGCTACTGAACCTTGATAATTGGTACTTACATCAGGTAAAGTGAAGTTTTTAGAAAAACTGCTTCCTGTGTTCTGAAATATAAAATAGTCCTTAAAATCTTTGACAATAACATCTTTGAGATTATCTTGATTAACATCAATAAAATTAGCGGCGTAGTAGTTGTTACCGATATTGCTGTATGTAATTTGTTTAGGTAAAATTTGTCCTGTATTTTGTGTACTGACAAAAAAAGAGTCTTGAATAGAATACAGCATTTCAAACGAAGAGTTATTATCAATATCGGCGATGTCTTTGATAATCCAGCCTGATGAACCATTTTTAAGCGAGTCTATGGGATTAAACTGTTGAATTACATTATATTCATAGGCATAAATACCCCTGAAGTTATTGTTTCTGTCTAACAGGGTTAAAATCACTTCTTTTTTGCCGTTGTTATTTAAATCAGTAGCTTGGGGCAAGTATCTGCCCATAGGTAACACGGGCGAGTTAGAAAGGGGTGCGTATTGGTCTTTGCTAATAAATCTTTGCGTAGAAACAAAGTTAAAGGTATTAGTTTGTGTGCTTAATCCTGCTAAATTTGTACATTTGACGTAAGCCGTATAAGCTGTATTAGCTATCAAAAAATTGTTAGGAATAAGAAAATGAGCATTTTTAGTTCGTTTATCAAAAGTAAGGGCTTGCCATGTAGTACTACTTATAGGTTTGTAATATAATTGATGTAAAGCTATATCGTTAGAACGGACTTCTACAAATACTTTCTGTTCGTCATTATCCCATATTGGAGTAACATTTTTAATCTGAACTACGGGAGGAGTTTTATCTTTAATAAAATGTGTTCTATCTTCAATAGAAGTGCCGTTTGTGAGTTCTACATGTAATCGTAAGGTATAAGAAGTATCTTGTAAAGTTGTGATATTCCATATAGCCAAAGTATCTTGATATTTTTGTGTATTTTGATTGAGTACTATAGGTTGCCAAGCAATAGGATTTTCTATTCCCACAGCATAATAAACATGATATTTGAGTAAGTTGGGGTGAAGTACATTTCCTATAACTGTTATGCTATTTTTATCTGAACCTGTATCATTAAGGGGATAAAGTATTTGCACTATGGGTGTACCTGTGAGTAAAAGTGCTTTGTGAATATTTAATCTACCTGCACCTGTGTAGTTATCCCAACCTGGGTTACCAATATCATCAGCGGAAGAACAAAGAATACTGCGTATTTGCGAAGGTAAAAGAGTATTATTTATACTTTTTAATAGTGCTACTGCTCCCGTAACCATAGGTGCGGCGGTAGACGTGCCATTAAAAGTACCATAATACGAAGGATTTGTACTTAAACTATCGTACCATGCGGTAGTGTAGATTCTTGCTCCAGGCGCACATAAATCTACATTGATGCCATAGCCACTGAATTGCCATAAAAACTCTGTGTTTGTAGTAGAACTAAAATCTGATGCGGATACTGAAATAACTTCGGAAAAGTTAGAAGGATAATGTGGGTCATCGCCTATGCCGTTACCTGCGGAAGCTATCATAGTGATATTTTTTTGGTAAGCATACTGAATAACATCATGCATCAATACAGACGGATATACATCTCCAAAGCTAAAATTAAGTATAGGAATGTTGTTATCAGCCGCATAAATAATAGCACGAGCAATATCGTCATCTTCGCCTATACCTGATGCACTAAAAGCACGCAACACTACAATTTTACAATTGGGTGCAATGCCTGCAATGCCTATATCATTATGCGCAGCGCTGATAATTCCTGTAACGAGTGTGCCATGTCCATTATCATCAAAAGGAATGGGGTCTTCAAAAAGATAATCTCCTCCAAAAGGAAATCGCGGTTGGTGTGTAAAATCATAACCTATTACATCATCTACGTAGCCGTTGTTATCTTGGTCTATGCCGTCCAAATCTCCACCTTGTGATATAGGTTTAGGGTCAAAAATGCCATTTCCGTTAATATCTTCGGGGGTATTTATCCAAATACTTGTTTTAAGGTCGGGGTGAGTATAATCTATACCTGTATCAATAACTCCAATTTTAATGGTATTTGTGCCTTTAGTAATATCCCATGCAGGTTCAGATTGTATTTTTTTATGATACCATTGTTGGTTGTAATCAGGGTCATTAGGTATGTAATTCAGTTTACGTACATGATTTTGCTCTACAAATAATATTTCGGGATTATTTTGCCAACGCATACGCGCTTGATTAGCACTGTTGCTATCAGGATATTCTATGATAAAATACTGTGAAAAAACAAAATGGTTAGGAATTAAGGGTTTTATCGCTTGAATATCTTGAAAAAAATAAGTGCGTTCTGTGCTAGTAGAAAAGTTAGTCAATAACGCAGTAAGGTTACTGCTATTAGTTTTAAGAATAAGTGAAGACTGTGCAAAAGGGTAAAATGCAGTAAAAAAACAGGTTATTATCAAAATACTAATACGATACATTAAGACAAAAGTACAAAAATATATTTGATTTTAGGTATTTGTTGTTACAGAGTGTTATTGCGTATTTGCTGTATAAATCATAGATGGAAAAATCTAAAAAATATTAGTTTATTTTTTTTTGTGTTTGTCTGCCGATTATCAAAACTATATTAGATTGTGTTTTTTAAGAAAATCTTCATCTATATTCAGTGTTTTTTGTATGAGTTCTATGTCCATGCCATTGTTTAACATAAATTTAATCATATTTACTTTTTCTTCTTCTGCCCGTTTTTTTTCTTCATCTAATTCTTTTTTTGTTTGTTCTGCTTTTTGTTTTTCTTCATCTAATTCTTTCTTTGTTTGCTCTGCGATTTTCTCTAACAACAACACCTTTTTATCTAATTTTCCGAGTGATTCTTGGTAGGCTTTTTCTAAATACTCTTCATCTTCTATTTTCTCTCTTAATTGTTCATTGCCATTTGCAGATTCTAATCTTTTGATAATTTTTTGTATATCTTCATCTTCTACTTGCAAAGGATATACTAATACTTTTCTACCTTCTTTATCTTTTGAGATAACTAAACTTTGGTCAAAAATGGATAATACATAATCTATTTTGGTTCTGAGTGGTTTTTTTAA
>CALIZB010000123.1 GCA_938028625.1 uncultured Bacteroidia bacterium
GCAATATCAATAGATTTTAATCCCATTTCTAATCCTTGAATTTCAGGAGGAAATATAGCACTTTCAGGAATAGCCTTTCCGATAGCAAATAAAGTATTAGGTCCGTACTGTTCGCCTACTTCCTTAAAAGCATTTAACCAATTTTCCTGCGGATACCAACCTCTTGGGTCTATATCTTTTAAGCCATGACGGGCTAATACTGCTGTAATGATATCTTTGTACTCTGCTAATGCATTGACAAAACTAAGAATAGTTTGCCCATTAACTTCTACATTAGGTGCAAAAGGAATATATTGTGCCATAATTATACACGATGCTAATATATGCAAATATACTTATTTTTAATTTCTCTATGGTTGAATAATATAAAAATCATTTTTTGTTTTTGTGTTGTTTTTCCCATTCTGCAAGCATTTCAGGTAATTTTTTCGTTGCCGCAACCTCACGTAAGGTTTGTTTTACTTCTTGGGCTATCATACCGAGATAGGTTTTATTACCTTCTAAACTACTCATTACTCCTGTTTTACCGAGCAAAACTGCTTTTTTGCCAATTTTCAGGTCCTTGTTAATGCCTACTTGTCCCCATATCATTACATCATCTTCTATTTCTACTACACCTGCTATACCTACTTGTGAAGCAATAAGACATCTTTTACCAATAACCGTATCATGTCCTATTTGAATGAGATTGTCCATGATTGTATGCGCCCCTATGCGTGTAGACGCACTTACGCCCCTATCAATGGTACAATTACAACCGATTTCTACATAATCTTCTATAATAACATTGCCTTTGCTAAGCATTTTATCAAATCGGTCAGGTCTGCGTTTGAAGTAAAAGGCCTCTCCGCCTATCACTGTACCCGCATTTATAGTTACATAATCACCAATTTCAGTATAATCATAAATTACTACATTAGGGTAAATGACACAGTTTTTTCCAATTTTTACATGATTACCTATCACTACATTAGCACCAATTTCTGTATTCTCACCAATAAACGAACCTTCCCCAATAACTACATTATGAGCTAATTGCACATTTTTACTTAATTCATAGTTCAATCCTTTTGTTGCCATATTTAAGCGAGGTTGAAAGTATTCTGTACAGTAATTGTAATCACGGAAGGGATCGTCAGAAATAATGAGGGACTTGCCTGCGGGACATTCTACTGCTTTATTGATAATAATAATGGTAGCCGCACTATTTAAGGCTTTGGAATAATATTTTTCTACATCTACAAAAGTTACATCACCTGGTTCTACTTTGTGAATTTCATTAAAACCGAGTACTTTCTGTTCAGGATTACCGATAAAATTTGTTTTTAAGAGTGCCGCAAGCTCTTTTACGGTTATACTTTGTGATAATTTCATGCGTACAAAAGTATACAATTTCTATTTTTGTGGCATGAATTTTAATAGTTTAATGGGCATATTCCGATGGGTAGCTGTGCTGGAAGGCATTTCTTATATTGTTTTGGTAGGAATAGGCATGCCTTTGAAATATATCTACAAAAATATGGAATTTATCTTGTTTGCAGGCTGGGCGCATGGCATATTATTTATGGCATTCTGCCTGTTGTTATTATTTACAGGTATCCAGTACAAATGGAAATTTGGCAAAATGGTTATTGCGTTTATAGCTTCTTTATTACCATTAGGTACATTCTGGTTTGAACATAAATTAAGAAAGGAAGAAAAAAAAGTATATCAGAATTAAACTTCTGTTAAGTACGAGTTTTATCACACAAAATATATCTAAAATTAGATTCATTTTAGTATTTTTGCATACGTGTATAAATGGTCTATTTTCTTGATTGTATCATGGTTAAGTACAACTGTGATGTTGGGACAACATACCACAGCTAACGCTTACCATGAAGCTTATAAAAAATATAATCAGAGAAGATACGCAGAAGCTATTCCGTTATTTGAAGAAGTTCTTAAAAGATACCCCGAAGAAGATAAATTAGCATATTCCTATCTTGGATATGCATATTATTCAGAAAAAAAATATGACAAAGCCATTCAGGTATATGAATATTCCCTACATAACTTTCCGGATATCAATACAGGGCATTGTATACGCATGCTTGCTTTCTGCTATAATGCTATTGCCAACTATGAAAAATCTATGGAATACTGCGAACTGTACCAGTCTTTGATGGAGCAGCTTAAAAAATGGAATATATTTTCCAAAGAAAATGAAGAAAATGAGCAGACCATTCTTTATATACGCAAGAAAAATGAACAAGAACTCAAAAGTATAAGTGTAAGAAATCAGTTAAAAAGTAATCCTATTCAGGCAAAAATTACTTTACTTTCTACTCTCAATAATATTACTGACGATATTGCTCCATATATTACGTTAGATGAAAGCACTTTATACTTTACTTCATATAGAAAGCGAGAAAATTCATCTTACAACAATCAAACAGAACAATGGGATGGAAATATATTAGTAAGTACGTCCCATAATGGTGGTTTATCTTGGTCTGCGCCTACAAGTATTCATTCAAATATCAATACAAATAATCAAGAAGGACCTTGCACTCTTACTGCTGACGGCAATACCATGTATTATTATACGTGGTTTGAAAATACAGGTGGAGATATAGCAGAAAGCAAATTAGAAAATGGTGTATGGTCAAAACCAAAGCGTCTGTCTGATGCTATTAACACGAACCTGTGGGAAAGTCAGCCTGCCATATCGCCAGACGGAAACCTGCTTATTTTTGTGCGTTCAGAGGGCTATGCTCAACCTTCTGATTTATGGTACTCAACCAAAGACGCATCAGGTAAATGGACTATGGCAAAAAACATGGGCAATGTTGTTAATACTCCTATGAGCGAAATGTCTCCTTACTTACATACCGACGGAAAAACTCTTTATTTCAGCAGTAACGGACACGCTACGATGGGCGGATATGATATATTCAAAACAGTATTACAAGCTGACGGTACTTGGAGCAAACCTGAAAATGTAGGTTATCCTATTAACAGCGAAAAAGATGACCAGTATTTTGTACTTAATGCCTCCGGTACAAAAGGATATTTTTCCTCCAACAGGGATAGTCCAAGAAATAAAATGAACCTTTATCAGTCAGAGTTACCAGAAGAGTTCAGAACCCAGCACACTATTGTTCTTTCAGGGTATATCAAAGATGAAGTCAATGACATTCCATTGGTATGCAAAATACAGATAGAAGATTTAAGTACCCATACCGTAGTTCAGACTATATATTCCAGTGCCAACGGAAAATTTTCTTTGGTGCTTAGTCAGGGTAAAAAATATGGAATAAAAATAGAAAAAAAGAACTATGAATCCAAATATGCTATTTTTGAAGTGAACAAAAATTTTCAATCTATAAAAAAAATTATTAAATTGCGTTCCATAGAAAAACCTGGAGGATTAGACCTGCGAAAAAAAGATGAATTATCAGGGTTTTAGATACGTTTATGTGTATTGCGCATTTCTTGCTGTTCTTTTGCAAGGGTGCTTTTCTACGCGTACTCCTGAACCTCCTTTACAAAACAATGCCAGTTCAGACTGGGTTGCGCCCACAGACCACAATATCCTCCTGCTTAACTTCAAGAACAGTATCACACAACTGAATACTCAGAATTATCTTCGCTGTATCGGAGATACATTTCAGTATGTGCCTGCACAGGTGCGGGACAACTCGGCTTATCTCCTTTTTCAAAAATGGACTAAAAATGATGAAAAAACTTATTTTGACAACCTTTCTACAAAATCACAGAGTCTTTCTGCCAATTATTTACAATTAAAAAATATAGATCAGCAGTTTATCGGTTCAGATACTGTAAAATATATTGCTGATTATCATTTGGAAATTCAACACAGTGACTCTTTATTTCCTAAAACCTTAAAAGGACAACTCAATTTTACCTTGCATCGTAATTCAGAAGGACTATGGCGCATCCTTAAATGGCAAGATACAGAAAAAGCCAAAGACAGTAGCTGGACCTTGCTTAAAACCAGATTTATCCGTTAACCTTAAACAAAAATAGGAAATTGTGAAATTTTTATTATTAAATCGTAAAACAGTATTGATTTAACACTGTTATTATAAGTTTGAGGGCATGAAAAAGCAATATATGCCTGCACAGTTTGCTCTTATAGTACTTTTTGCCGTATATTTTACATTTGCTGATGCACAGGAAGATAAGGTGCATGTACGCATATCCAAAAATATAGAAGCTTTACACCCTCTGATAACACATAATTTAACGGATAACAGCATTGCACGGCATATTTTTTATCCTTTAATAGAAATTGAACCTAAAACCCAAACTTATACACCGGTTATTCTTAAAGCATTGCCCGCTGTATCTGACGGAGGAAGAACAAAAATCTATGAAATCAGGGAAAATGCCGTTTGGTCAGATGGAAAGCCTGTTACTGCTCATGATGTTCTTTTTACACTTAAAGCTGTTCTATCTCCTAATTTGAATACAAACCGATGGAAGCTAAATGCCAAAATGATAGAAGAAGTAGAGATTGATGTAAATAATCCTAAAATATTCAAAATCATAGCTAATAATCCAAGTTTTACCTTAACCAGTCTGCCCATATACCCTGAACATATTTATGATAAGTCTCATATTCTTAAAAACTATTCTATTGCTCAGTTGTCTAAACTGAAACCTAAAAATACTCCTGCGGATATACTTAAATTTGAAGAGCAGTTTACTAGTTCAGAAACTAAAAAAATAGCCATTGGGTCAGGTCCTTACAAAGTAAAAGAATGGATAAACAATAACCTTCTTATTCTTGAAAAGTGCTATAATTGGTGGGGAAATGGACTGGACAGCAGTAAAGAACCCTTTAAAGCCAATGCCAAAGAATTACATTACGAAATTATGTCTGACCTTGCTATGACCACAGTAGCTTTCAAACTGCAACAATTGGATATATGGTATGATGTTCCTGCAAAAGAATTTAATGACCTGCAAAAATTGGACAGCAACTATTATCATTTTGCTTTAAGAAAGATACCCACCCTGTCTTTTGAATATATTGCCATTAACAACAAGCCCAAAAATGAAAACAAAAAATTTCTGTCAGAATCTAATGTACGTAAAGCGTTGGCTTATGCAGTAGATATTGAAACTATGCAGCAACAGGTACTTAAAGGATACGGAAACAGAATATCCTGTCCGTGTGTACCGCAGAAAAAAACAGGGTACTCTAAAGATATACCTCTTTTATCCCACAATCTGCAAGAAGCTAAGAAATTGCTAGCATTAGCAGGATGGTTAGATACCAATAATGATGGAATATTAGACCAAATAATCAATGGAGAAGTCGTAAACCTCAAACTTACCCTACTCGTTAATAAAGAAGATAGCTATGACAGAAAAATTGCCCATTTTATTATTAAAGACTTACAGAATATAGGTATAGAGATAGAATCAGAAGAAGTAGATACACAAACAGAACTCTTAAAATTACAAGAAAAAGACTACGATTTAGCTATTGTTTCCTATCATGATAAACCTGGTCCAGCAAATCCCAGAATTTTATGGCATACACAAAGCATTCAAAATATAACAGGATTTGGTAACGAGCAGTCAAATGCATTGATAGAAAAAATTGAAAAAACTAAAGATATTGGAGAAAAAGAAAAACTCTACAACGAGTTTAATCTGCTATGGTCCCAGGAACAGCCTGCTATCCTTTTATGGCAAAAAGAAATGTTGATTGCCGTGAGTGAAAAATACAAAGATTACAAGTTTTCTATGGCTTTTGATAGTTATGTGGGATTTAATCCTGGTAGTTTCTTTATTTTAGGAGAAGCTAAAAGGCAATAAAAAGATATTCGGTAGAACATGGGTGTATATTAACTACCAAATATTATATGATTTTGTTGGGAAAATACTTCTCAATGTAGGCGTTCTGAATATGATGAATTCAAAAATATATTACCAAAGGGCAGAATTATAGATTCTGTCTTTTTTGTAAAATTATGAAATTAAAGATATTTTTTCTGTTTTTGATAAATCTGCATTAGAGCATTTTTGATTTATTTTTTATTACAAATACTTTGTCCTATAATTTACATTATGTTAAATATAATAAAAACCTCCTCAGATATATCAAAAATGCGGTTTTTACCTTGAATGTTAGGGTATATTTTGTCCTTTTGTAATATATTATGTTAAATATAATCATTACATGATAAAATGAACATAAAAAACTCAGGAATTATGTTTGTTATTGTAATGTTTTTCGTATGTTATGCATAGTGGTAGAATATGACTGTACTTAAAACTATTCTCTTTATGGTGCGCTGTATTTTTATGAGGAGAATACCTATTTTTTTGCTATGTTTGTATGTATGTATAACTCAACTTATTTCAGGTTGCATGCAGTTTCGTATGAGCCATAAAAAAATGAACCGATTCTTTGCTTCGTGTTCGCCGCCTTTGCAGTCTGTTAATTATATAGCAGAAGGCAGAAAAATGCACTGTGTTACTATGCCTGAAAACAATAAAACTCCTTTACTTTTTGTACACGGTTCGCCAGGGGCTTGGGACGCTTTCAAAAATTACTTTAAACGGGACATTCTTGTTCAAAAATATAAACTCATGTCCATAGACAGACCCGGTTTTGGTTATTCTGATTTTGGGAAACATGAACCTTCTATTGAAAAGCAAGCCGCTTGTATAGCACCAATTCTTAAACAGCAAAAACAGCCTGTGGTTCTTGTAGGACATTCTTTGGGAGGTCCCGTTATTGCACGTTTAGCTATGGACTACCCTGAATATGTAAAAGCCCTTGTTTTTATTGCTCCTTCTATTGACCCAAGTTTAGAAAAAACCAAATGGATTCAGTACCCTGCACATTGGAAGGCTACACGTTGGTTAGTCCCCCGCGTATTGCGTGTATGTAATGAAGAAATTTTACCGCTTAAAGGAGAATTAGAAAAAATGCGTCCTTTATGGAAAAATATCACTGTTCCTGTGGTATTTATACAAGGAGGTAAAGATAACCTTGTTCCCAAAGAAAATTTAGACTTTGCCCGAAAAGTACTTACAGGAACTCAAATGAAAGAGTTTTTTTATCCTGAATACAATCATTTTATCCCATTTACCCACCCTGATGTTGTAGAAAAAGCTATTTTGCAATTATATTAAGTGTATATATCACTCATGTATGAAAAAATATGTAATTATTGTTGCGGGAGGTACAGGTACACGTATGGGTGCAGACAAGCCCAAGCAGTTTCTAGAACTATGTGGTAAGCCTATTTTAGTGCATACTGTACTTCGTTTTACAATAGCAATTCCTGATGTAGAAATGGTAATAGTGGTTCACCCCAAATGGAAAAAATACACTCAAAATCTATTACAAGAGTATCTATCTGATATAAGTTCTAAAATAATTTTAGTATCTGGTGGAGAAACTCGCTTTCAATCTGTAAAAAATGGCATAAAAACCCTTAAAAATGCCCCTGATGGATATGTAGCCGTACATGATTCTGTAAGGTGTTGTATCAAACCCTCTGATATTGAGAATGCTTTTAATATAGCTGATAAAAAAGGTAATTGTATAGTTTGTACAACTTTGAAAGAAAGTATTAGAAAAATAGAAGGGATTGAAACACAATCGGTACGCCGCAGTGAATATCTAATAGTACAGACCCCGCAGATATTTACTTTACAGGATATGAGAAATGTATACCTGCAACATCAGGAAACCGAACCTAATAGCATTACTGATGATGCTTCTTTAATGGAAAAGTATGGACATACTATCCATACCTTTCTTATTGATGATCATAACATTAAAATTACCACCCCGCAAGATTTAATTCTTGCGGAGTATCTGCTGAGTAAAATTTAGTTCTGCTTTGTATTATTCAGTTTGCTGTTCTTATAACTGTACAAGAAGTATATCAAAAGTCCGATAGCTACCCATACAATAAGCCGTACCCAAGTATTCTGTTTTAAGCTGACCATCATGGCTACATTAAAGAGTACCCCAAGCGAAGCTACCATAGGCAAAGCAGGTACTTTGAATGGTCTGTGCAGAGCGGGTTCTTTTACACGAAGCATCCATACTGCGGCGGAAATCATAGCAAAAGCAAGCAATGTACCTATACTGGTCATTTCTGCAAGATTATTGATAGGCGTAACGGCAGAAACCACAGAAACAATAGCCCCTATCAGAACCGTACTCCGAGCAGGAGTTTTAAATTTAGGGTGTATGTATCCAAACATTTTATGCGGAAGCAAACCGTCTTTTGCCATACCAAGAAAGATACGTGTCTGAGAAAGCAACATTACTAAAAGCACAGAAGTAAGTCCTGCTACGGCGGCTACGGTAATAATATACACAGCAAAACTTAATCCTTTATCACTAAATGCGCTCGCAATTGGTGCTTTTATATCAATAGCTTTGTAGTTAACCATTCCTGTAATTACTAAAACTACTAGGATATACAAAACAGTACAAATGAATAAAGAGGCAATAATGGCAAAAGGAATATCTTTGGTAGGATTTTTAGCTTCTCCTGCTTGTGTAGAAACCGCATCAAAACCTATGTAAGCAAAAAATACAATGCCTGCGGCTGTCATAATACCTTGCCAGCCATAATGGCTTACTCCTTTTTCATCTATCATACGTTCAGGGATAAAAGGCGTCCAGTTTTCTGCATTGATATACGCCGCACCTGCTATAATTACAAATATAACTGCTCCAAGTTTAATAGCTACCATGATGTTATTAGTTTTAGCAGATTCACTGATGCCGCGCACTAATACGCCTGTAATAATCCAAATAATCAAAAATGCAGGTAAATTAAAAGCAACAGGGATACTTCCTATAAAAGAAAAGTTTTCAGCCTTCATTGTTCCATTCTTGATACCTGATATTACACTTCCTGGGTCATTGCACAACCACTCAGGAATATGCAAATTCCATAAATGAAGCAATTTATTTAAATAAGCAGACCAGCCCACAGCTACCGTAGCCGAACCCATAGCATACTCTAATATCAAATTCCAACCAATTAACCATGCAAATATTTCGCCTACCGTGCCATAAGAGTACGCATAAGCAGAACCCTCCACAGGTAAAATAGACGCAAATTCGCTGTACGAAAGTGCCGCAAATAAACAGCCTAATCCTGCTATAACAAAAGAAATGGTAAGTGCAGGACCTGCATGTTCGTGTGCCGCTACGCCTGTCAGTACAAATATACCTGTTCCAATAATGGCCCCTATGCCAAGAGAGGTAAGCGCCCATTTGCCGAGTACCCGTTTGAGCTCACTTTTCTGCACATCTTGCTCAAAAGCACTCATGGGTTTTTTTCGCATTATATTCATGGTTTTTCTGTGGTTTTATGATTTGATTTATTAAGCCCAAATTAAACATATTTTAGTGAAATATGCACAATGATTTGCTTAAAAAATATTATAAGAGAAGTGTGATTTTTTTGTAAACAAATGAAAATTAAATTATTACAGCTACAATATGTTGAATTCTTCACAGAAGAATTAAAAAAGTATCTATATTTGCCTGCTATGATACTCGTTGCTGTTCAGCCGCATTTATTATTTAATCATTTTCCTATTGTAGGTTGTTTGATAGCTGTCTTTTTATGGGTTTATACTATTATCAAAAACTCTCGAGAACTCTTATTATTAAGCTATATTTTCTCTGCTGTAGTGGGTGCATCAGGGATTATTGCCGCTATGACAGGTGAACAAGCCGAAGACAGCATAAAAACTTATAATCAAGCTGAAATGAATGGAAAACCTATAGAAAGTGCTGATAAAGAAAAAATTATTTTCTCTCCTCAAAGTTTAGAATGGATGGAAAAACACGAAAAAGCAGGAGAGTTTTTTAGAAATCTTATGGTGCTTTTACTGCTTGCAAGTAGCGTAGGTATTATTGCTCCAAAATATAGAACTCGCATGCTTATGTACGTGTGTATTGCTATACTTGCGGCAAGTTTATATTTTGCCTTTGACGCAGGACATACAGGCGGTATGATACGACACCCTGAAATTCGTTAGAAATACTATGTTATGAAGATTGTAACGGATTTTCATGATAATATTTACTATGGCTTCCTAAAAATAACTTAGCATATATCCGCACTACGGTTATTCCCTCTATGATATAATACGCCGCAATCATAACGGCTAAACCAAGTTGGTCATAATGAATATGATTAAAAACTAAATCCTCACCAATAAATGTGGGAGTAATTGGAAAACCGATTAACCCCAATACACATAACAAAAAGCCGTAGTTTAATGCAGGGTACTCCTGATAGTGTCCATGATAAAAGTATAAGTCCATGTGTTTTTTCTCTTTTTTTCTGAGATACAAAAGTATGCCTATACCTATACCGCCTGAAATAAACACTCCTGACAAGTACCATATAAGTTCTTGTATTGAAAAATTCTCGTTATACACGACCAAAAGCACAATCCATAAATGAGCAAACAGAATGAGAAGCCATGAAAAAATAGGATTTCTTCGTTCTGTAAATGCCCTTACTATCATCAATAAAGCAATGATGCCCGCTATGTTAGACACATAAAAATGTAGTTCTTTTACCCAATCGTAATAATACAAACGCATAAACCAACTTGCCGCATACAGTATTGCAAGTACAAAAATGGATAGTTTGAGATTTATTTTCTTTAAAGAGTTCCCTATTTTTTTAATTAAACCAAAAGAAATGATATAAATCAAGTGGATTTTATCCATTTATAGTTAAGTTGCAAGAATTCTTTTTGTTTAGCTATATTTAACAAACCTTGTGGTGGGTGAGTTTGTTCAATTTCATTTCCAATTTCCCAGTATTTCGTTACATTTTTATACCGGTTTATGACCGTAGAAATATAATCTTTGGAAAAAGTACTATCTCCTGCGGGGTCCGAATAACAAGATAAAGGTAAATTACAGGCTAACCAAGGTGTTTGAAAACCAATAGTATCATTGCCCATCATTGAATAGAGCGTACCTATGGGAGTAAGTAGATAGTTGTTATTAAAAGCAGAATCAATACGAGTAAAATTCCACATATTGTCTGACGGTTCTAGATTTTTCCAATGTATATCTGCATACGTCATCTGGCGAATGCTTTTTGCACCGCTCTGAGGAACTAACTGCAAATAATCGGTCAGTAGATACTAAATTTGGAGTATAAAAAGGAAAATTTACCCCTGTTCTGAATTAGCTCCACTTGTTTGACCTTGCAAGTTTATAGAAAAAGCTAGTAGTAAAAAATAGAAGAATTTTTTCATAAAGATAATATCTGTATATTGACATATATAACCTAAAAAAGGTTTAAAGTTGAATTAAGTGTTCAAAAAAATGTTACTATTGTGTTGTAAAAACAGAAAAAAATATCGTATAACTTTATATGCACCAAGAAGCAGTCAATTTATATGGAAATCATTTACGTGTACGTGTATGCGGCGTGTACGTAAAAGAAAACAAAATTTTATTGGTAAAACATCATGCCTTACAGGAAGAGGGATTTTTTTGGGCGCCGCCCGGAGGAGGCTTGCAATTTGGTGAAACTATAGAGAGCGCACTTAAAAGAGAATTCATTGAAGAAACAGGTCTTGAAATAGAGATACAAAAATTGCTTACCGTTACAGAATACCTTAGTTTGCCTTTACATGCCGTAGAACTTTTTTTTCATGTAAAAGCAATAAATGGTGAACTTATACAAGGTAAAGACCCTGAAATTAGTATGGAAAACCAACTTATCTCCGAGGTAAAAATGCTTTCCGTTGCAGAGATTGACCGCTTACAGAAAGAAAGTTCTGTAAAACACAGATTTCATAAAGTTCTTAATGATATTGAGCTACTTAAACTTTTACAATAGCCTAAAAACTGAAAATAGTATAAAAATAGTGTACTGTTTTTTTTGTTAGTTGTAATAAAGTACCTATTTTTGAAACGCTAATACATAAATAAAAGTATGGAAGTATCACAAATATCAGAATTTGGGAAAATATTAATATTCCTTATTGGCGGAATTATATTTGTAGCCGCAGGTATGTTTACTGCAGGTTTAATCGCTCCCAAAAGACCTAATCCTGAAAAATTAGCCTCTTATGAGTGTGGTGAAGACACAGTAGGAACTTCATGGGTACAGTTTAATATGCGTTTTTATGTAGTAGCACTGATATTTATTATTTTTGATGTGGAGATTTTGTTTGTTGTACCCTGGTCAGTAATATTCAGTAATAAAGATTTGGTTGCCAACGTACCTAACTGGACACCAATTGTGGTAGGCGAAATGTTTTTGTTTATAGGTGTTTTGTTCCTTGGCTTAATATACGCATGGGTAAAAGGCGACTTGTCTTGGGTTAAACCACAACTTCTAGCCCCTGAGGTAGACGTTAAAATTCCCCGCTCTATATATGACAAAATCAACCAAAAAACCTATAAGGCAAAACCTTTTACTCCCCCTGTAAAAAAACAGCCTGTCCAGGAAACTGTAGTTACAGAAACTGTACAAAGCAATACAGAAAATTCTTCTGAAAATACAGTAACCAAAGCTCCTATAAAAAGAAAGCCCATCATCAAAAAAGATGATGGAACAACTGAATAATGAAAGAATAACTTTTACATAGATTTTAATAACCCTTTTGTACTCACGCAAAAGGGACTATTTTATTATTAAGTAACTATTTAGGTAGCAGGTAGCTGAGGCACATTTAGTGTCCTTGCTGAATGCGTTGAACGTCCTCGTTTAGGTATAAACACAAACAAAAGCACCTAAATAATTACATTTTTTAACTATTCTATCATCACAAAAGCGCCCCAATAATACGGTTCTTTATATTGTTTTCTAATCTCTTTTTGGGCATTTTCAAAGGCTTTTCTTTTACTCATGCCTTTTTTCTGCCAATTTTCATAAAATTTAGTCATCAGTAACTGCGTAGCTTCATCACTGACTTTCCATAAACTCATAATGATACATTCTGCACCTGCTACTTTGAAAGCACGCTGTAAGCCATATACTCCTTCTTTACTGGCTTGACCTAAACCTGTTTC
>CALIZB010000124.1 GCA_938028625.1 uncultured Bacteroidia bacterium
AGGTAATTAAGCAGCTTCCACACGATAATTACTCCCGCGGAGACAAAACTAACAATATGATATCTAAAATGCATACAGACAGTTTCACAATCGTCTCGCAAAAGCGAAAACACGTGACTCAGATACTCAAAGAACAATTTGGTATGTCAATACAATACACTAAAGGAGATGGTCACTGCTTTCTTTATTCTTTCATGGAATCCTGGAGGAACCAAGTTAATTCGCATATTGCACCTACCTTAGAAGGTCTTTTGTCATCCTTGTATGTTGAAAGTATCGCAAACCGTGACCGTTACTTGTCATTCACAACATATTCAGCAGTAGAGTTTACCAAACGGCTCGGTAATTACATTTTTCAAAAATCATACCTTAACACCTTTTGTGATCTTCTTCCTCTCATAATCGCAAATGCTTACCAGGTGAAAGTATCTGTATTGAATAACACCCATGGTAAAATCCAAGTACACGACGTGACCCCCTTTAACGGTCGTTATAGGTCAACTGTGGTTGTACTGAGGGATGGTGATCACTATACAGTCAAAGTCAGTTAAGTGCTGCAATTAGAGAAAAAAATGTCACACATGGTTTTATGAACAAGTTTAAGCGTATGCTTATCATGTTATATATCGTTGGAAAGTACTTTCTTTGGACTGTCTTGCAAAGTATAAATATCCATATAATTTTCATTTCAACACAGCAGCGACACCTGTTTTAAGACTAAAATTGGCTCAAATGTGCGTGTCGCAAAACGATAAGTGCACATTTACTTCAAAGTTTCACATTTAAATCCTTGAGATATATTCTGAAAACATACCTCATTTGATGCACGGTCAAGTCAAGTATTGATAAATATACAAATCCATATGACATTGTTTTGTACATTTTTATGTTTATTTTTATAAGGAGTGTCACATGAAGTATGTTGCCTACAAGACCATTCCCAATGGGGGCGAGTAAATCATCTTAATATATAGATACAATTATTGATATTACACTTAAAAGTACTCATAGTTCTCTACTATTTATCTGTAATATTTATGTTGATTTAGTTACTGTCACTGGGGAGTAAAACTATCATGTTTCCCTAAAAATAGGCATGTCACTTTAACGATGTTGCCTACAAGACCATGGTTTGTGACTTCGTATAAATGTGAATGACCAAATCATAATATGTGTTTTATAGGGCATAACTAGTATACTAAAACCATATATTCAAATCGACTCTACCTCTTCTAACTTTAATAAGAAAGATAAAAAACATCGTGTCTGTTGCCTACAAGACGGTTGCCTACAAGACGGAAAGTGATGCTTTACAGACGCGCGCACTGTACCATGAATCAAGCGCATCATGTGAGCGTTATTTATGGTACAGGTGAGGCGTGTGGCATCATTAATTACGTCCAAACCCCGCGATGACGAGGAACAACATATTATATTTCTTTTCGTCAAATACATAAACAAAAAAGGTAAACATGGTATATACATTTATTAAATTCAGTAAGCGCATTATTTCATAAAGACATTGTTACCGTGGTGTGAAAATATAATGAAAAATTATATATACTGTAATTGTATATACCTTTGCTACTATCTTTACAATATTCGTCAGTGCCCTTGTTGTCATATTTATCAAGATGATTGTATGTTAGGAAGTACATGTTTCTTACAAGATACCGATACCTGACAGGTACGTGCGTAATGTTTCAATGTGAACAAACTTGAAATACTTATCCGCGTGTTACTTATATTTATCTTGGCTATTGAGTCAAATTAAAGTTGAATAAAGGAAGTGTCCATAAGAATATTCATGTGAATCTGAAATGTCAATTTCATCAGTGTCAAACTATTTAAATGGTAATTATTGGTAATTGACGAACACGAGTAGTTTAATATGAAAACAATGATCACAGGGACGCCGTCATATATCACATTGATCGCGAAAAAACATCAGTTACCACTTCTACTAAAGCAGTGTGGATGCGAAAATTTGTTGTTGTTTTTTGTAATGGCCCCGATTATGTTCAATGTGAACCCAATATGTTTCAAACAATGGGATCCCGGGACCCCATTCTGGCAACGTATGTCGCGAACACTAAATAAAGTAAATATTTATCATTGTGCACCTTGCACAATTCTTGCATGATTACGCAAAATGTGAAAACCGGAAGTGACGTCATCACGGCCACGCCCTATAACATAACTCAAATTTTATTAGAGCAAGTCATTGTGCATGGCCCTAGCAATACATACTGTAAATATCAGCATTCGATTTCAATTATAACACTGATCATATGACTTAGAAAAATCAAAAGTATTTGACCTCTGTGACCTTGACGTTGGGACCAAGGTCAACCAAAGTAGGTCAAATGGACGCATTTCTTATCTGCCAACTTTGTGTGAAGTTTGAAGCAGCTAGGTTTAATCTTTGTATCTTTTTTATGTATACATACGTTTTTGTGTCGCGAAAATCGACATACCGGAAGTCGACCCCTGGCGAGCTTCCGGGGGTTTATGTTAGCTAATGTTTTTATTATTTCATATAATTCTACACCTTCTAAGGTACATCTCAGTCAAATTTGAATGAAATCGATTGAATAGTTCTTGAGAAAATCGCATTTGAAATTTCAAAATTTGACCTTCACTGTGACCTTGACCTTTAGGGCAAGGTCATCCAATCTAGGTCGACTTTGTTATCCCTCCTAGGACTATTACTTTTTTTTAAATATGAAGTTTCTACGATGTTTCCTTCCTTGATTTTTAGCAATACCGGAAATCAGTCAATTTCCGGAAGTCGGGATTTGACGCACTTCCGCTTCGTCGATACACACCCAAATCTAATCAGTTAAGGGCCGAAGTGCCCTGGGTAATCCTAAAAAGGTTCGTAAAAATTGGCCAAATATATTGCCTCTAAGTGCGTTTCAAAAATCGGAATTTTTTATGTATTATCTCACTTCCGGTTGGAAGTAGGTCAACTTTGAAACTCCG
>CALIZB010000125.1 GCA_938028625.1 uncultured Bacteroidia bacterium
TTCACCCCATACTTGGTAATCCATGCGTCTAATCCGCCCATGCGGCACAAATACAGCACATCCGGGTGCCATTGTCCGCGGTTCTCAATGAAGAACTTGCGGTCTAATTTACTTAACGCCTCATTGGCATTTTCATTTTGTGCTTGTGCTATTATACAAGCGAACAAAGCAAGAACTACTAGTAAATATGAGTTTTTCATAATTATGAAAGTATAACCATACAAATGTAACAAAAGTGCAACTTTTTTCCAAATTTTTGTCAAAAAAAAAATAACGTATTGGTTTTGAGCATTAAGAAAGGATTTGTTTATGTATAGTTAAAAATCATGGGAGAAAACATTTTACCACACCTTGAAAGAGAGAAAAAGAGAACTTTTTTCGTTATAATTTGCAAATCTTTTTTTTTCTATTTATGTTTGCAAAATAAAATACTTCAATATATGAAAAAAACTTTCCTGTTCCTATACCTCGTGTTAAGTTGTATGTTGTCCATTTTGGGACAAAATGACCGTATTTACCTTCAAAAAAATGTTTCATTAGATAAGGCTTTTGCTTATGCCTATCAGAATCATCCTTCATTGCCGCAGGGTTTATTAGAAAGCATGGCTTACAGTGCTTCTCGTATAGAAAATCTTATGCCTACGGAGGAAAATGAAGAACATCATCAACCTAACCGTTATGGTTTGTTTGGTTTAGTAAAAGATGGACATGGTTATTTCAAAAACAATCTTATAGAGGTGTGCACCTATAATAAAGTAGAAATAAGCAAGTTTTTAAATAACCCTGCTTTACAAATAGAATGTGTGGCTAATTATCTTGATTATTTAACAAAAAAACACAAAGCAAATTTACTTGACCTCAAAACCTTTAAACCTGTTTTGGAGGATTTTATGGAAATTCCCAATCTTAAAGATGAGCTGAATACGTATGCACGTAACGTTTACATTTATGACATTGTATATCATGCACAGCATGGTTTTGAAGCAAATGGTATTTACCTAGACCCTCAACCTATAGATATGGCAAATATCTTTGATGCTAACACTCTTAGATTACTACAAAGTCCAAAAATTAACTTAAATCCCACTGCAAAAACCGTAACTACGGATTATGCTCCTGCCTTATGGGTTGCCAGTCCGAATTACTCATCTAGGGGAAGTTCTACTATTTCTGCCGTAGTTATACATACCGTACAAGGTTCTTATGCAGGGTGTATTTCATGGTTTCAGAATACGAGTGCAAATGCGTCTGCACACTATGTTATTCGTTCTTCTGATGGACAAGTTACTCAAATGGTATTAGAAGCTAATAAGGCATGGCATGCGTTGAGTGCAAATCCTTATACTATAGGTATAGAACATGAAGGCTACGTAAGTAATCCTGCTTGGTACACTACGGCTATGTATAACTCCTCTGCCGCATTAGTAAGAGATATTTGTAATGATTATGGTATTCCAAAAACAAGTTGCTACAACGGTCCTGCACACAGCGGAGTAGTTACTTTATCCTCTTCCTACAAAATAAAAGGACATCAGCACTACCCCAGTCAAACGCATACAGACCCAGGTATAAATTGGAATTGGGCAAATTATTATAATCTTATCAACAATGTTAGTACTCCAACCTGCAACGTCCCCACAGGATTAACCACCAACAGCATCACTGTAAACAGTGCCACAGCATCATGGACAGCCGTTTCAGGTGCAGTTTCTTATACAATTCGCATAGCGCCTGCTAGTTCTACCGCATGGACATCTTATACTACTACAAGCACTAACTACACATTTACAGGTTTAACCAGTGGTACGGCGTATCAATGGCAAGTTAGAACCAATTGTAGTTCAGGTAGCTCATCTTATTCAACTTCACAGAACTTTACCACTACTACAGCAACCTGCAATGTTCCAACAGGTCTAACGACTAAAAATGTTACACCTAATAGCGCTATGATTTCATGGACAGCGGTTTCAGGTGCGGTTTCTTATACTATTCAATATAAATTAGCTTCCAGTTCTACTTGGACAAGCATAAATACTACTGCTACAAGCTATAAACTTGGTAGTCTAAATTCTAATACAGCGTATCACTGGCAAGTAAGAACGAATTGCAGCGCGGGTAGTTCTGTGTATTCTACAGTACAGAATTTAACCACTTCACCGAGTATTGTTACTACGTGTTCAGGCACATGGATGGACAGTGGTTCAAATACAGCTAATTATAGTAACAATGAAAACTACACCTTTACCATAGCACCTACAGGCGCATCTTCTGTGAGTGTTACTTTTACAAGTTTTGGATTAGAAAACAGTTATGACTTTTTATACGCATACAATGGTACTTCTACTGCATCACCTTTAATAGGTACATACACAGGTACAACCTCACCAGGCACAATTGTAGCTACCAGTGGTGCTATTACTTTCAAATTTACCTCAGATGGGGCTACTACTTCATGGGGCTGGGTAGCAAATTGGAACTGTACACCTTGTACAAATCCGAATAGTTTATCTACAAGTTCTATTACAAGCAATAGCGCAGTTCTTAATTGGAATAGCGTTTCAGGAGTATCTACTTATGAAGTGAGAATAAAACCTGTAAGTGCCTCTACATGGACAGTCTATTCAGGTATCACAACTAATTCATACTCTGTTTCAGGATTAAGTGCCTCTACCAATTATGAATGGCAAGTAAGAAGTTCTTGTAATAGTGCTTTTACTACTTCTAATACTTTTACAACGACCACCCCACCTTGTAGTGTTCCTACGGGATTAGCTACTACAAATATCAATACGAGTACGGCTACATTAAATTGGAATACCGTTTCAGGTGCAGTTTCTTATACCGTAGAATACAAACCTTCTACATCAAGTACTTGGATATCTCAGAATACTACTTCTATATTGTACAATCTCTCAGGGTTAAGTGCAAGTACCAATTATGACTGGCGTGTAAAAACAAATTGTAGTAGTGGCTCGTCAGTATATACAGCTACACAAACCTTTACTACACAAGTACTTTGTTATGACCCTAACGAAAGCAATAATACTTCTACTACGGCAACCGTATTAGCGCTTAACTCTTCAAAACAAGGTAAAATATGCGGTACAAGTACAGATTATGATTGGTTTAAAGTTACGTTAAGTGCTACTTCTAATCTAAAAGTTACTTTATCTAATTTACCTGATAACTATAACATGGAATTGTATGTAGGCGGTTCGTATGTTACAGGTTCGTACAATTCAGGAACAACCAATGAAGTAATTTCTTTATCTAATAAGCCTGCGGGAACATATTATTA
>CALIZB010000126.1 GCA_938028625.1 uncultured Bacteroidia bacterium
ATTACTTTTCAGAGTATACATCATCATGGTAATTTGTTGTTAACTACTGCCGCCGCATTCGGAGTAGGGTACGAAAGCATTTTATTCAAAAAAGGCTTTATACTGGATAAAAACACACAAATTGTACAGATGGAGATAGAAAAAATATATCAATTTCATCAGGGAAGTGTAGATTTTGTAGATGCATTTCAGCCACATGTGGTATTTTTTCCCAAAGATGTATCTATTACTTATGTGGTATGGTCAAATAAAAATGTAGAAAGCAGTGCAAAAAAATCTTTGAAACAAAACAGTCTGTTGAGAAGATTCAGAAAACCTATTAAAAAAGTACTGCATTTATTAGGTATGTCCAAAAAAATAGGTTTAAACATAGTAGAAAACTATGATTTTTATCCCGAAGGTAAAGTAATCAAATCTCTAAAAAATCGTATAGAATTTGAACACGGTGATAATGAAAATTTTTTAACAAATTTCTTTCATGTTATGCAAAAAACAGGTTTTCAGGATACTGAGTTCTTAACGCAGTTAGCCCAAAAACACCCCGAACACAAAGTTCTACAACGTTTGATACAAGATTTTATAGCCCAAAAACCTATTCCTGCACCATTTTATGAAAATCATCGTAATGTAAAATACGTAAATTTACACAGAAAAGACCTTATGCACGTATTTGAATGAAATGAACGCAAAAAAACCTTGTCTTGTTTGCATTACAGGACCTACGGCTGTCGGAAAAACAGCAATCTCTATACAATTAGCACGATATTTTGAAACTGAAATTCTTTCTTTTGACTCTCGTCAAATCTATAAAGAACTCAATATTGGTACAGCAAAACCTACTGTTGAAGAGCGTAAAGGAATTTTACATCATTTTATAGATGAAATATCTGTAAATACCCCATTTTCCGCAGGAGATTTTCAAAAACAAGGCTTACAGAGATTAAAAGCATTATTCCAAAAATATACTACTGTCATTGCGGTTGGGGGTACAGGACTGTACCTTAAAGCCCTCACCGAAGGATTAGATGTGTTTCCAGAAATAAATGCAGATTTACGTAAAAACCTTCAAGAACAATATCAAAATCAAGGATTAGCCCCTTTGTTAAAAAAATTACAAGAATTAGATTTTGTTACATTCCAAAAAATAGATAAACAAAACCCGCAAAGAGTGCTACGGGCATTAGAAGTATGTATGCAAACAGGTAAACCGTATTCTTCTTTTTTACAAAAAAATGATGTTAAAAGGGATTTTAATGTACTCAAAATTGGCTTAAATATGCCAAGAAATGAACTTTATGCACGCATTAACGCGCGTGTATTGAATATGATAGAACAAGGTTTAATACAAGAAGTACAAGAACTTATTGAAAAAAACTTTGATTTTTCGCTTAATGCACTTAATACAGTAGGATACAAGGAAATTTATGCTCATCTCAATAGAGAATACGACTTAAATACCGCTATATCACTTATTCAGCAAAACACAAGACATTATGCTAAAAGACAACTAACATGGTTCAGGGCAGATACAGAAATACAATGGTTTGAACCTCATCAATACTCACAAATTTTACAATACATACATGAATGTACATAAATAACTTCTGCGGGGCATAATATATCCTGTAATTACTTCGTATTGCGTATTGAGCAGGTTATTTACTTCGGCTTTACACTGAAAAATGTGCTTACCATACCGTATTCTGTACATTAAAGACACATCTAATAGATGATAAGGTTCTAAATAACTCATTTTATTATTTTGCAAACTGCTAAATCGGTATCCATTATACTGATAAGAAGCCTGAACAGTGTATTTTTGTTTTATGGTATATTGTAGTTGTGTTTTTATCATTTCTACGGGAGTGTAAGGTAGAATGTATTTTGTAATAGCATCACGCGCATCGGTACGCGTATATCCGTAGTGAATAGCAATATTTTTATACGGTTGATATTGTACATCTATTTCAAAACCTTTACTAACAACTTTTCCTATGGAATAAGTACTCCATATTACAGGATTTTGTGGTACGCTCACAATTTTGTTGTAAATGATATGATAAAACGTTTCTCCCTTAAACAGAATTTTGCCTAAAAAATCTATCGTACCACTGTATCCTATTTGTACATTTTGAGTACGTTCAGGAATAAGTTTAGGATTACCATAACCAAAATAATACATTTCATTAAACGAAGGAATACGTACTGTATAAGCCATATTTGCATATATGTAATGCTTTTTATATAAAAACATGTTAGAGTATGCGGAAAAATTATGATTTGGCATAAAATCAGATAAAATATTTGCTCTATATGCACTTTGGATAGTTCCAAAATAAAAATAGGAAGCGTTTCTATACCACGTCCAAGTATCCGAAAATGCAAAATTGAGTTGTTTTCTATCTACAAATGGGATTTTTTGCAAACGAATAGCTAAATTATCTCCGCTTAAATGAGCATACATACTTTGAATATTCGCTTTGATATAATGTTTTTTGTAACTTAACCCTGTTTGATATTGTATAATGGCATCATGATTAAGGTATTCAAAATTTGCCAAAGGAGTATCATAACGTAAAAAATTGAGGTGATAAGCCCCACTAATTTCCTGCAAAAAATATTTTTTTATCTGCTGTACTTTTGCCATTGTCCATGTATCCCATTCGTAGAGCTTTTTTTGTGTAGAAACAGGATTATTAAATATAACTGCATCAGGAACACCATTGTTATTTGCATAGAATTTAGAAAATACTATATAATTCCATTTTTTACCTTGTTTCATACCTGTACAATTAGCTTGATATTGTTTGAACTGTGCGTTTTGACGGTATAAAGTTTTATTTTGAAACTCATAAGGATAGTTATCTTTTGCTTGTTCATATCGTAGGTTTAGTTTCAAGAAATTATTTTCTTTTCTGAGCAGGGGCATAGAAAGGTATGCAAAATAATTTTCAAAACTACCTATACCTGTTTTGCATTTGAATGTATATTTAGGTGGTGCAAAATCCAATTGTAGATTACCTGAAAGGGTATTCGTATTTACATCACTGCTACCTTGTGTAAGAGAGATAGCCTCAAAATCATCTAACGAGAAGTTTGCAAGATTAAAACTACCTTGTTGTGCAGATTGTAAAGGTATTCCTCCAATGCTCAAATTAGTTTGATTAGAAGCTAAACCGCGTAAAGAGAATGTTTTAATGCCACTATGCGCCCCATAATTTCGGATATACACACTGTTGATATGAATAAGTGCATCTTGTAATTGCAAGCCGTTATTTTGATAATTTCCCAAACTATCTGCTGTGAGTGTAATAGTTGTACCTTCATGCTTTTGGTAAGGACTATCTATGATAAAAATAGTAGAAGTAGTAACTACGGTATCATTTTGTGCATATAAAACAAAGTTAATTAAAAAATAAAAAATACAAATAATCCATAACAGACGCATAGAGCAATATTACTATAAAAAATGAGTTATTTGGTTAAGATGGGTAATTTGAATATTAGGTAAAGAGTGTTTTTCTGTTTCATGCGGGGCAAACCAAATACTTTTTATACCTGCCTGCCTTGCACCAAGAATATCAGTATCTACATTATCGCCTATCATAATGCAATTTTTGGGAGAAACGCTGTACTGTTTGCATACATAGTCAAAAATACGTTTGTCGGGTTTATGCGCTCCTGCTTGTTCTGAGGTAGTAAGTTGTTCAGGTTTAATATACTGTTTAAGATTGGAATGTTCAATTTTTGCCCATTGAGAATCATTAAAGCCGTTAGTAATGATATGATATTCATATTTACCTTGTAAATATTCTAAAAGTTGTTCTGCACCTTCAATAAGTTTACCTATTCGCGTGCATCTATGCACATACTCGTGAGACAAATATACATTATTTTCAGATGAAATACTACTGCCTAATGCTTTAAAGACACGAACAAATCTTGTACTCCGTAATTCTTGTTGCGATATACGTTGATTATTGTATTCCTTCCACAATTCTGCATTTATTTTTTTATAGGTTTCAAAAAAATGCTCAAAGGCTATAGCTGTTTTCTGTTCTAAATCAAGTTCTTGATATAAAATTTGCAGTGTGATGCAGGAGTTTTGGTCAAAATCCCATAAAGTGTGGTCTAAATCTAAAAAAACATGAGTAACGTTTTGCATATCTACTTTAATTGATAGACTTTTTCTTTGTGAGAAAGTACATTATAGCGTTCTGCGGCTTTGCACCACATAATAGTTTCTTTTGAACCTATAACTAAATAGCTTTTTGGCTTGGTACAGTTTGCTAATTTGGACACTACCTCATTCTGCAACTGCTGATTAAAGTAAATAAGTACATTTCGGCAGAATATCACGTCATACTGCTGTGTGTGTATATCATTGACAAGGTCAAATTTTTCATATTTTACGTTTTGAGTAAGGCTTTTATGAAAGAAAAATTTATCGCTATGTTTTACACAATATCTTTCAATAGGATAATTAGGTTGATAGGCATTATAGTTTTCCATAAGTAAATCCCAGTTACGAACATGATATTCTGCTTTTTTTGCGATTTCTAATACATTTTCATTTATATCTGTGGCATAAAAGTAAGTTTTATCCAATAAGTTGGCCTCCGCTAGCAAAATAGCCATAGTAATTACCTCCTCTCCCGTAGAACAGGCAGTATGCCATATATCTATACGGGGTTTATGGATTAGATGGGGTAAAACTTCACTACGAATAAACTGCCATGTAGTAGGGTCGCGGAAGAATTCTGTGGTATTTACAGTTATCTGACGTACTACTTCGTGAATATCTAATTTATTTTTTTGTATCTGTTCTGATAGTTTTTCAAGGCTTTGAAGTTGATATAAACTGAGGATACGAACTAATCTTCGTTTGAGCGAAGAGATAGCATAATTTTCAAAATCATATCCATAGTTTTTTTTGATGTGTTTAGTAAAGTATTTTACTTCATTATCTGGTAATTCGTCTATCATAAATTGGTTCAGTTAGTAATAGGAAATAAGGAAATAAGAGTGGTAATTATTTTTTCAGGGGGTAGTATATATTGCACAGGTACATTTTTAATAGCAGAAGCCGTCATGGTTTCTATGGTGCAGGTAGTAGGGTCTTGAACTATGGTTATACCGCCTTTTTTATGAACAGCATAAATGCCGTCAGTACCGTCTGTATTAGCACCAGATAGCAGTATAGCTGTAACTTTATCTCCAAATACTGCTGCGGCACTCATAAACAAAACATCAATAGATGGGCGAGAATACCGCACTACTTCTCCTGCACTAAACGCAAAAGTATGGTCATAATCTATCAAAAGATGATAGTTAGCAGGAGCAAGATAAATACGATTAGACTTAATAGGTTCTTTATCTTGCGGTTCATTTACGCGAATGTTGGTTTTAAGATTAAGGGCTTCTGCAAAACCATGTCTGACATTTTTTAATCTGTGCAAACATAAAATAATTGGGGGATAAAAATTCTTCGGTATCCGATTCAGCAGTATGTTCATAATAGGAAAACTGCCTGCGGAACCTCCAATAACAATTATGTGTTCTACACTCATTTTATTTTTTTCTGTATATTTTATCTTCAAAAGAAATAGTTTCAAAATTGCTTATAGCGGGATAGATATCCAAATTTTCGGTATAGCCTGATATAAAATATCCTCCGCTTTTGAGAACACTTGAAAACTCTGTTAAATATTGATTTGCTGTAGGTTTATCCCAATATATGAGTTGATTTCTGTACCATATCAAATCATACTGAACCTGAAAATCAGGTACAGCACTATGAATATCCTGAATAAAAAAAGTACAATTTTCAGTCAAATATGGTTTAAGCGTTGCTGTACTTCCCGATATATCAAAATATTCTAATAGAGATTTTGAAAGTCCGAGTTCTTGATAAATTTTCTGTGTGTTTTCTATGGTTTTTATGCTGTATACTGCTCTTTTTACCTGTTGCAGGACATTATTGCATATTTCAGTAGCGTGAACTTTGGTTTTTTTGAGTAAATCCATTTCCTGCAAAAAAATGAGTAAAGAATACAATTCTTCTCCTGTAGATGTTCGGGCGAATAATATATTCATGTTTGGCTGTACAGCTATTTTTTTGAAAATGTTTTTAAGTTGTATCCATAAGGAAGCATCACGGAAAAATTCTCCTGTGGAAACACACAGCATTTCGCGGCAGGTCTGTATAAGGTCAGGATTTGTATTTAGACTTTGAAAGAGGTGTTCTGTGGTATGAAACTTATAGTGTTGTAACAACCGTTGAATAAGATTACATACATGAATGCGGCGCAGACCCTGTACATTGAGGTTCTTTGCAGTTAAAATACCCGTAAAAGTGTGTAAATCAGAATACGGTATTTCAAAAGGTATCATAGAAGCCATACAAATATATGAGAAAAATTTTTATGGTCAGTATTTTTTTGCAATTTAGCAAAAACATTTATCTTACACCATGAATTATCTGCGTAAAAAGACAATTGCTTCATTTTATGAAAAGAAAGACGAAAAAGGTTTGGCAAAACACCTTACGGTATGGGATATTACGGCTTTTGGTATAGCGGCTATTATAGGTGCGGGGATATTCAGCACTATTGGTAGAGCAAGCGCTGACGGAGGTCCTGCTATCAGTTTGCTTTTTATTTTTACAGCTATTGCATGTAGTTTTTCAGCTTTTTGTTATGCAGAATTTGCATCTATGGTGCCTGTTTCAGGAAGTGCTTATACTTATTCTTATGTTGCTTTTGGGGAGATTATTGCTTGGATTATCGGCTGGGATTTAATTATGGAATATGCTATTGGGAACATTGTAGTCGCTATTTCGTGGTCTGAATACTTTGTTTCGTTATGGAATAATCTTTCGGATAATGTATTTCATTGGGGATATTTTCCAAAATGGTTGAGTACAGATTATTATACAGGATATAAAAATGAAATACATAAAATTGCTCCAACAATAGCAGGTATTCCTATTATGTTCAATTTACCTGCGGCTTTAATTACATTAGGAATAACATGGCTTACCTTCAAGGGTATCAAGGAAAGCCGTACAGGAAGCAATATTTTTGTACTTGTCAAGTTAGCTGTTATTTTTATGGTTATTGTACTGGGAAGCTATTATGTAAAACCAGAGAACTGGACGCCCTTTACCCCTGAAGGTGTTTCAGGCGTTCTAAAAGGAATTTCGGCTATTTTTTTTGCATACATCGGTTTTGATGCTATTTCTACAACCGCAGAGGAGTGCAAAAATCCGCAAAGGGACTTGCCCAAAGGGATTATTTGGTCTTTGATTATCTGTACGGTGTTATATGTGCTTATTACACTTGTTATTACAGGAATGGTCAATTACAAAGAACTCCGTGTAGCAGACCCATTAGCGTATGTATTTGATAAAATTCATGCTCCTGCGTGGATTTCTATGGTTATCAGTATCAGTGCTGTAGTAGCAATGGCTTCTGTACTATTAGTTTTTCAGTTAGGACAACCTCGTATATGGTTAGCTATGAGTAGAGATGGACTTTTACCTAAATCTTTCGGAAAAATTCACCCAAGATTTCAGACACCAAGTTTTTCTACTATTCTTACAGGGCTAATTGTAGGTGTACCGTCCATGCTTTTTATAGATGCGGATTTAATTACAGACCTTACCAGTATAGGAACGCTATTCGCTTTCGTATTAGTGAGTGGGGGAGTAGCAGTATTGCAAGTTACACAGCCCGAAGTTGAAAGAAAATTCAAAATACCATTCATTCCTGCTAAATATTCTCTAACTCTCATATTAGCTGCTGTCATCATTTCTGCACTTGTATTTCATAACGGAAACCTTCAAAAATGTATACAAGGTCTGTTTATGAATGAAAAAGGCAGTCTGGTTGTGGGACGTATAGTATTTTTGCTTACCTGGGTAACCCTGATAGTGCTTTCCTTTAAGTATAATTTCAGCTTAATTCCTTTGCTCGGTGTACTCACCTCCGGGTTTATGATGCTGGAACTCAGTGCTACTACCTGGTATGGCTTTTTTATATGGTTAGCTGTAGGTATGGTTATTTACTTTGCATACAGTGCCAAAAACAGCAAACTGAATACGGTAGCAGAGAAATAAAATTATTTCATAAAAAATTTGTACCTTTGCATATTAAAAATCTCATGCCCAAAGATATTATTATTGCTATTGACGGTTATTCTGCTTGTGGAAAAAGTACCACAGCAAGACTGTTGGCAGAAAAATTAGAATATGTATTTATTGATACAGGTGCTATGTACAGAGCAGTAACTTTGTACTTTTTACAAAACGGCATTAACTTTAATCGTCATGAAGAAGTAACAGCAGGTTTGCAACACGTACATATACATTTTGAATACAACAAAGAAACTAAACGCCCTGATACCTATCTCAATAACAAATGTGTAGAAGATGAAATACGCTCTCTGACCATATCAGAATGTGTGAGTGAAGTATCTGCTATTCCTGCGGTGCGAAGAAACATGGTAGCTCAACAACAACTTATGGGCAAAAACAAACGGGTCGTAATGGACGGGCGAGATATAGGCACACACGTATTTCCTGATGCTGAACTTAAAATTTTTATGACCGCAGATTTGGAAGTAAGAGTACAAAGACGTGTATTAGAACTGCAAAAAAAAAGATATACTGACATAGATGCTTCAGAAATACGCCAAAATCTTTTACATCGTGATTATGTAGACTCTCACCGAACAGATAGCCCACTTATCAAAGCTGATGATGCCATAGAATTAGATACTACGTATTATACCATTCCTGAACAAGTTGAGATAGTGTATCAATGGGCTATGGAACGTATACAAGGAACAATTAACGGACAACATTAAACCACAGTATAAACCTTAAATAAATTTATGCAACAACACAGAGTATATTTAGACAATGCCGCTTCTACTTTTATAGAACCTGCTGTATTAGAAGCTATGCTCCCTTATTTTCAGGAATTTCAAGGTAATCCTTCATCTTCTCATTATCACGGTAGAATAGTGAAAAATGCACTAGAAACCGCCCGAAAAACTGTTGCAGAGTTATTGAATGCAAAACCCAGTGAGATATTTTTTACATCAGGAGGTACAGAAGCCGACAATATGGCTATTTTTGGTTGTATAGAGCAATATGATATAAAACATATTATCAGTTCAAAGTTAGAACATCATGCTATTACGCATACCATAGAATACCTTGAAAAAAAAGGATTTGTACAAGCACATTGGTTAGAAAATGATGCTTTGGGAAGGCTTAATTTTACACAATTAGAACAACTTTTAAAGCAATATAAAAATGTGTTGGTTGTTTTAATGCACGGCAATAATGAGATAGGTAATTTACTTAACCTTGAACAAGTATCAGAATTATGTAAAAGTCATAATGCATTTTTTTTAAGTGATACTGTCCAAACTATGGGGCATTATCCCATTGATGCCAAAAAATTAGAACTTACCTTTTTTTGTGGTGCAGGACATAAATTTCATGGACCAAAGGGTGTGGGTTTTTTATATGTCAATCAAAATGTAAAAATTCCTTGCTATATTCATGGCGGTTCGCAAGAAAGAAATTTACGCGCAGGTACAGAAAATTTACCTGGCATTATAGGTTTGGTTAAAGCATTAGAAATATCTGTACAGAACCAAGAAAAGAACTATCAGCATATAAAGCAATTAAAACAGTACTTTATGCAAAAGATGAAAGAAATTATTCCTGATGTTGCTTTTAATGGAGATATAGAGAACAGCATGGTATCTGTGCTGAATGTTCGCTTTCCAAGTAGTGAATACGAAGATATGCTTCTTTTTCAATTAGATATTCAAGGAATTTCTGCATCAGCGGGTTCTGCATGTACGTCAGGTAGTACCGTAGGTTCGCATGTACTTCGCGCACTCGGACTTTCTGAAAATGAAGTCAAAAATTCGGTGCGTTTTTCGTTCAGCCGCTTTAATACACA
>CALIZB010000127.1 GCA_938028625.1 uncultured Bacteroidia bacterium
GGAATGTTAAACCCAAGTATATAAATCGTAGTAATAGGTAAAGCCGTATTTTTACCTTCAATTGTATCTTCTTTTTTGTATTGTTCTGCAAGATAATTTCTAAATCGCATCAAATCTATGTATTCAAAGGCTTTTTGTACTTCAATCAGAACTTTTTTATAGCCTTGTTCAGTTTTTACAGTAGCTACAAAATCCATTCGGAAGAGACGTGTGCCAACAAGTTCGTCAGAGTAGGTAAATTCTTGGGGTTGAATAGTAAGGTTTTCTATTTCTTGTTCTGTAAGCGTGCTAATAAAGAATTTAGCTATTTTTTCGTTTTGCATCAAACGCTTAAAGACAAGGTCATAGATAGGATTGGCAATAATCATAGCGCAAAAATACAGAAAAATAAAGATAAGTATTGCTGTAAGTTGGTTTTACATGAGATTATGTTTTTTGAGAAAATCTTGATCTACATTCGCAATATCCATAATCTCCTGAATAGAAAAACCTTTCTCAAGTAGTTTTTTAACTGTCAGTATTTTTTCTTGCTCTGCACGTTGTTTTTCTTGCTCTAGTTCTTGTTTTTTATTTTCTAATTCCTGTTCTTTTTGTTTTGTCTGTTGTTTTTGTTGTTCTAATTCCTGTTCTTTTTTCGTCAATTTTTCTCTTAACCCACCTGTGAGTGCTTCTATGGTTCGCCAAGCTTCTTGTTCTGTTTCTAATTTTTTTCTCTCTTCTGGGTCTGATGCGGTATGTACGAGTATATCGGTCATGAGTTTTAATTCTTCTGTATCTATGCTGTAAGGATAATTTTTGAGAGTTCCTTCACTATCTACAAAATTAGACTGTTCAAATAAAGAGAGCAATTTTTCTAACCTTGTTTGATATTTGCCATGAATACGCTTGACTTGCACAATATAACTGTCATGGGTTAAACGTTCTACAAAATCACTTTTTTTAGGAATAATTTCTTTGGTAAGTAAGTCTTTGTAAATGCGTTCTGCCTTAAAGCAAGCAGATTCTATTTCAGGAATGTTAAACCCAAGTATATAAATCGTAGTAATAGGTAAAGCCGTATTTTTACCTTCAATTATATCTTCTTTTTTGTACTGTTCAGCAAGATAATTTCTAAAACGCATCAAATCTACATATTCAAAGGCTTTTTGCACTTCAATCAGAACTTTTTTATAGCCTTGTTCAGTTTTTACCGTAGCTACAAAATCCATTCGGAAGAGACGTGTGCCAACAAGTTCGTCAGAATAGGTAAATTCTTGGGGTTGAATAGTAAGGTTTTCTATTTCTTGTTCTGTAAGCGTGCTAATAAAGAATTTAGCTATTTTTTCGTTTTGCATCAAACGCTTAAAGACAAGGTCGTAGATAGGGTTAGCAATAATCATAGCACAAAAATACAATCTTTTATTAGTTTTTGAGTAGAAACTCTATGGCTTTTTCTATCTGCTGGTCTTTGCCTTTGACAATCTGTTCGTATTCATTAGCCTGTTTGATGTCTGGTTCTAACTGAGTATTTTCCATGTATTTGCCATCATTGCGGAGCATGCCTACCTGTGGGATACCAAAATACAGTGTATTATCCTGTAAAGTTTCCCACCATACAGCTGTACCTGTACCAGGGACAGGCATACCTATGAGTTTACCTAACCCAAGATACTGATATACATAAGGAAACATATTAGCATCAGAATAATTAGCTTCATTCATAAGCACCACAGATTTTTTGTACCATCGGTCTAAAGGTTCACCACCCATACCTTTTTGCTCACGTGGATAAAAAGTAAGATATTTTTTGCCACTTAATAACACTGCCAACTGGTCGTGTAACCAACCACCACCATTACAACGGGTGTCTATAATAATGCCCTGTTTTGCGTGATGTTTGCCCATCATTTTGGAGAATACTTCACGAAAACTGGGGTCATTCATGCCGCGTACATGTACGTAGCCAATTTTGCCATTAGAAAGTTTATCAACCATAGCTTCTTGCATTTTTACCCAGCGCTGGTACATCAGTTCATTCTCCATAGCCAAAGAAACAGGCTTAACGGTTACTTCAAAGCGTTTAGCATTGGGTTCATCATAAATGGTAAGCAAAGTAAATTTGTCTGCTTTATGGTTTAAGAGTTTGTAAAAATCCATTTCTGGGGTAATTTCTGTGTCATCAATTTTTTCTATAATCATACCTGCTTTTACGTTGTCATGATACCATAGCGGACTTTTATCCATAATTTCAGCAATTTTTAAGCCTTTACCTGTATAATTTTCATCATAAAATGCGCCTAATGAAGCTGTGGCATCATCTTTTGGACTTGGAGTAGGGCGATACCCTGAACCTGTGTGAGAAGCATTCAATTCTCCAAGTAATTCACTTAACATTTCTGCAAAATCTCTGTTATGAGTAATATAAGGTAAAAAGCGTTCATATTCTTTTTTGTACATTTTCCAATCTACACCGTGCATGTCTTTGACGTAAAATTTCTTGTAAGTTTGTCGCCATACATGTTCAAACAGATATTTGCGTTCTTCCAGAGGTTTAAGTTCCATTTCAGCGTTGAAAGTCAGTACTTTACGTTCTCCGCTTTCAGGGTTGATGCGGGTCATAGTACCATTGGTAACAACATATAGGAATTTGCCTTCTTTATCTAATACAAATCCACCGAAAGGTCCTTCCAATTTAGTGATAAGTTTTACTTCATGGTCATAGAGTTTATGCACCCATAAATCTGCACCTTTTTCAAAACGGGTGAGATAGTAGAGTTTTTCTCCGTCAGGGGATAGAACCGCATCAGAGATGTTAGAAGCATGAGTAGTTAAGCGTTCTGTGCGTTCTTCAAGGTTTTTAAGATTAAGTACAAGGGGCTGAACCTCTTTTTTCTCGTCCTTTTTGTCTTTTTCATCTTTTTTCTCATCTTTCTTTTCGTCTTTTTTGTTCTTGTTGTCTAATTCTTTCTGTGCTTCCAGCTCTGCTTTGGTCATTTTGAAACGCTGGTAAGCGGCATTGTCAAACCACATGCCCATTACATCAATTTCTGAACCTCCACCACTGCCTGTACCTTTTCTGCCGTATCGGTCTGATAACCATATCATCATTTTTCCGTTAAGCATCCATTTGGGGACATTATCAGAATAGCCGCTTTGGGTGAGATTTAAGGGTTGTTCTTTACCAGAAACATCAATTAAATGAATATCCGAAGACCATCTTTCGTTGTCATGTCCTTCTGCAAGCAAGTATTTGCTGTCTGGTGACCAGGTGTAATACAAATCTCCGTCCACATAAGAATAATTTTTGTCCGCACCAAAAACCACTCGGGACTGTCTTGTATTGAGGTTATACACTTTAAGTGTTGTGCGTTCTTCAAGATAAGCAATTTCCTTTCCGTCAGGAGAGAAAACAGGCTGAAACTCTTCTTCATCACCTACCAACAGGGGCTCTTCTTTAAGCAAGGTAGCAAGGTAAAAATTAGGTTCATCTTCGCGTACACGTTTGGTTTGATAGATGTTCCAGCTACCATTTCTTTCGCTAGCATATAAAATCGCTTTTCCATCAGGACTAAAACTTACACTGCGTTCCTGTTCAGGAGTATTAGTGATGCGTTTGGTAGTACCATGCTCTAATGAGGCTACAAAAACTTCACCGCGTACCACAAACACTACCTCTTTGCCATTGGGGGAAATTTCCATTTCAGTGGCGCCTGTCATAAACTGCTCATAACGGTGCTCGTTTTCTTTATTATCATTGGTAATCTGTATGTTTACTTTAACATCATCATTACCTTTGCGGATATAAATTTCACCTCTGTAACCATAGCAAAGTGTGCCGTCATTGGCAATGGTCAAGGAGCGTACAGGGTGGTCTTTGTGCTTGGTAATTTGTGTTAGTTGTTTTGGATTATCTACGGGCATTTTCCATATATTGAATGAACCGCTTTTTTCACTCAAAAAATAAATTTCTTTTTCATCAGGAGATAAAATAGGCGTTCTGTCTTCACCTTCAAAATCGGTGAGTTTAGTGTGTTTTCCTGATGTTGCATCATATACCCATAAATCACGGGCTACAGAAGAGGTATGATGTTTTCTAAAAGGGTCTTCACCGCCTTTGATGTCATGATAATAAAGTTTTTTACCTGTTTTATCCCATATAGCATCATCAGCGGGAGTAGTAAGAATTTGTTTTTGTCGTCCTCCTGTTATAGGTACGGAGTACAGTTCTGAAAAAGCTCTGTACGGAAACATAGTACTGCTTACTGCGTCCATGCGAGTAGCCTTGAAAATAACATTTTTATTATCGGGAGTGAAGGAAAAAGGCATGTCATGTCCGCTGTGATAAGTTAAACGTGTAGGTATGCCTCCACTTTCTGAAATAAGAAAAATATCATAATTACCGTACCTATCCGAAGCAAAGGCAATGAATTTACCATCTCTTGACCATACAGGACGGGTATCATGGGCAGAATGCTGGGTTAAAGATACAGCTATACCACCTTGTGTACTTACTTTATACAAATCACCTTGATAACTGAAAACAATACTTTTTCCGTCAGGAGAAATAGCAGGATAACGCAACCATAAAGGATTATTTTGCGAAAATCCGCTTTTTATG
The DNA here is from genome assembly GCA_938028625.1 of uncultured Bacteroidia bacterium. Taxonomy (GTDB): domain Bacteria; phylum Bacteroidota; class Bacteroidia; order JANWVE01; family JANWVE01; genus JANWVE01. The sequence goes on from CALIZB010000127.1 coordinate 4,598, forward strand.
CACGATAAGGCACATATAAATACGATTATGCGAATATTTTGCATTGAAATTAAATTATACTTGTGCAATATTAGAACTTTTTAACAAAATGCACATAACAAAATGAAATATGTTGTTTGTCGCATCGTTTTTTTGTGATTTTTTTGTCTGGTTTTTGTTAAATGTTTATATATTTGCATTATGTTCAAGACTGCACAATGCTTTGCTGAATCTCAGGTTACCCAAGATGTGGAGGTAGTAGCCGTAGGAATATACTTACCTCAGCAATCCTCGCCTGCACACCAACAGTATATTTATGCTTACAAAATAAAAATTATCAATCACGGAAACCGTACTGTACAGCTACTTCGCCGTAAATGGATAATTAAAGACGGATTAGGTGGAGTAAGAGAAGTAGAAGGTGAAGGGGTTATTGGACAACAGCCTATCTTGGCATCTGGACAAAGTCATGAATACGTAAGTGGTACAGACATGCCTACGCCCATAGGAAATATGCAAGGCTATTACTTGATGCGTTATATGCACACAGGAGAAACTTTCAAGGTTAAGATTCCTGCATTTACTTTGTGCATTCCAGAATTACTGAACTAAAATTTAAGCATATTGCTTCTAAATAACTTAATCGCAATAGCTAATAATACTACTCCAAAAGTTTTGCGAACTACCATAACTCCACTTGGTCCTAGTACTTTTTCTATCCACAAAGAACTACGAAGTACCAAATAGACCACTACCATGTTAATTACTACACCTATTACAATGATAAGGTCATTAAACTGAGATTTAAGCGATAACAAAGTAGTCATAGTTCCTGCACCTGCAATGAGCGGAAAAGCAATAGGTACTACGCTTGCACTGCTCCCTGTATGCTCACCCCTAAATAAACGCACCCCCAAGACCATCTCTAACGCAATAGCAAATATTACAATAGAACCTGCCACAGCAAAACTGGGTAAATCTATGCCCATGAGCGCTAAAAATTGTTCTCCTGTAAATAAAAAAGCTATCATAATTGCTCCTGCTACGATACTGGTTTTAAGTGCTTTGATTTCGCCTACTTGCTGACGGGTAGCTATAATAACAGGTATGCTCCCGATAATGTCTATAATCGCAAACAGAGTTAAGGTCACACTCAATAAGTCTTTGAAAGAAAAATTATCAAACATGCGGCAAAAATAACTAAAAGAAATTTTTTACTCTTTTATGAAGTGATGTATATGGTTTGCCAACTGTGGTACAACTTCTAAATTTAAGGTATGTCCTGCTTTTGGAATAACAACAAGTTGACTATTGGGTAAGACTTTTTGTATATCTTTTCCAAACTGAACAGGACACAAAATGTCTTCCTCGCCATGAATAATAAGCGTTTTTGTAGGATTGTTCGTAATAGTGGGTAAATAATTTTCACTTATCTCTGTTGCTTTCATTAAAGCAAGAATATTTTCAGGTTTAAGCATTTGATTTAAGCGGTTATTTTTGAGAATTTCAATCGGAATAATAGGATTTTCAAAATAAGAACTTCCGAGTCCAAAAGGTAAAATAGCATCAATTAAATGTTTATATCCACCTATTAAAAGGCAGTTTTTCCATAATTCACCTATAGCTTCAAAGTATGATGTTTTGTAAGCAAAAGTAGAAATCAAGATGCTTGATTTTATTTTTTCAGGAAAATGGTGCATAAAGCGTAAAGCAACTGCACCTCCGTAAGAAATACCTGCAATATGTATTTTTTCAAGGTTAAGATGTTCAGTAAGATAAAAAATATCCTGCGCGTGCTGTTCAAAAGTACGAAAAGTAGTTCCTGCGTCTGATTGACCTTGAAAAATAAAGTCTACAAGTACTTGGTTATGAGTTTTTTCAAAGTACGGAGTGGTTAATTTCCAGCTTAACGTAGATTGTGTAAGTCCGTTTAGCCATATTATCCATTCTGCATCAGGATTATCTGTACAGGATAAAACTTCGTAATAAACATTTAGCCCGTCATTGAGTTGAAAATACATGAAACAAAGTTAAACGCTTTTTCAGAACTTTCGGCAAAATACAGAAAAGTATCCCGTTATGCATCAAATTTATAACCTACACCTTTTACAGTAGCAATATAATCCTCACCTATTTTTTCGCGGAGTTTGCGGATATGTACATCAACGGTTCTGTCTACGACTAAAACATCAGTTCCCCATACATTTTCCAAGAGTACATTACGGCTGAATACTTTACCTGGTTTAGAAGCTAAAAAATACAATAATTCAAATTCTTTTTTGGCAAGCACAATTTGTGTACCATCATCTTTGGTAACAAGAAAGGTTTCTCGGTTTATTTCTAAGTCTTTTATTTTAATGATTTTAGGTTTTTCGGTATCTACTTCTGTGTCTCTGCGGAGAATAGCATTTATTCTGCTGATAAGAATGCGCGGTTTAATAGGTTTTTGGATATAATCATCTGCGCCTGCGTCAAAACCAGCAAGTTCAGAATATTCTTCCACACGGGCAGTAAGAAACAGAATATGTGTTTGGCGAAATTCGGGCATTTCACGCAGTCTGCGACAGGTTTCAATACCGTCCATTTTAGGCATCATGACATCAAGAATAATCACTTTGGGATTGATTTTTTTAGCTATTTCTATAGCTTCTGTGCCGTTAGTAGCTCTGTATACTTCAAAATTATTTTGTTGTAGATTGTATTCCAACAAATCTAAAATATCTGTTTCGTCATCTACAATCAGTACTTTAATAGCACTCATATTTGCAAAAGTATGGAGTTAACATTTGGATTATGTTATGCAAATGTAAATATACAATAAATTTAATTCTAAACCTGCGTATTATGTTATTTTTAGGTGTTTTTGTAAGAATAATTTTTGTACAATTTTCGTACAGTATGTATATTTGGGTATGAAAACTACCTTTCAATATTTAGGACACTCTTGTTTTTTATTACAGACTAATGGTCAGAAAGTATTATTTGACCCTTTTATTTCAGGTAATCCTTTACCTGATGCACAGAAAATTGATATAAAGTCCATTATGCCGAACTTTATTCTTATCTCACACGGGCATGCTGACCATATTCTTGATGCAGTAACTATTGCACAGCAATCTGGGGCTACGTGCGTGTGTAGTTGGGAGATTCATGAATGGTTACAAAAACAAGGCGTTTCTAATACGCATCCTATGAACACGGGCGGCTTTTGGAACTTTGCTTTTGGAAAAGTACAAGCTGTGGTGGCACAGCATAGCTCGGGGCTTCCTGACGGTACTTATGGTGGTAATCCTATGGGCTTTGTGTTAAGTTTAGCAGATTTAACTTTGTATTACTCAGGCGATACCGCTTTAACTTTGGATATGCAACTTATTCCCAGACGCCATAAAACAGATGTAGCTGTTTTGCCTATTGGTAGTAATTTTACTATGGATATTGATGACGCGCTTACTGCGGCACAGTTTGTACAAACTAAAAAAGTTATTCCTGTACATTATGATACATTTGGTTTTATTGTAGTGGACAAAGAAGAATGCAAGATAAAAGCACAGCGGGCAGGCATAGAGCTTACTTTTGTCGGTATCGGTGAAACCATACCCCTGCCTTAACATAAAATTGCAACCAATTACAAAATTTAACACATCATTTGTTTTGTTTTGCTGTATATTAGCTTGCACAATATGAATATTCTTTCCCATCATCCTAAGTACTATAACCGTGAGTTAAGCTGGATACTATTTAATCAAAGAGTATTAGAAGAAGCCTGCAACCTTAATCACCCGTTATTAGAACGGTTAAAATTTCTTTCTATTTTCAGTTCTAATTTAGACGAATTTTTTATGATACGCGTAGCAGGTTTAAAGGACCAGATAGAAGCCCAGATTACTAATTTATCACCTGATGGGCTAACTGCACAACAACAGATTCTCAAAATTTCTGAACTTTTACACCCTTTGGTAGAAAAACAAAGTAAAATTTTACAAGAACAGATACTACCTGAATTACGCAAGCATAAAATCCGTTTGAGGCACTATTCTGCTCTGAATGATACTCAAAAACAAGATTTGAAAGAGTATTTTTATGCACAGGTATTTCCTGTACTTACCCCACTTGCGGTAGACCCTGCGCATCCTTTTCCCCCTTTGAATAATCTTGGTTTGAATATTCTCGTCATACTCAAAGGTTCTTTGAAAGAAGAGCGAAAAATAGCTGTGGTACAAGTGCCGCGTATTTTACCTCGTTTTGTACCTATTCATACGTCTTCACAGCACTATGATTTTATTCTAATGGAGCATTTGATTGAAGAACACATAGATACGCTTTTTCCGAATATGAAAGTTATTTCGGTAGAGGAATTTAAGGTTACGCGTAATTCAGATATGGATATTTCAGAAGCTGAAGCTGATGATTTGCTTAAACTGATAGAAAAAGAACTTCGCAAAAGGAGATTAGGTACAGTAGTGCGTCTGGAAGTAAGCAAAAAAATAGATGCGGATACTCGCGCTTTTCTCAAAAATGTACTCTCCCTTGAAGAACATGATATTTATGATATTGATGAGTACTTGAATATCAATGATTTTATGGAATTAGTTAAGTTAGATATTCCTGAGCTTAAAGACCTGCCTTTTATGCCTGCTCCTTGCAAAGTTGTGTTGGAAACAGGCGATATTTTTGAAGCTATCAAAAAGCAAGATATTATTTTACATCATCCTTACGATAGTTTTAATGTTATTGTGGATTTGGTAAAGTCTGCGGCAAATGACCCTAATGTATTAGCTATCAAACAAACGCTGTATCGTACGGGAGGTGCTAATTCACCTATTGTACAAGCACTTAAAGAAGCGGCTATCAATGGCATCCAAGTAAGTGTACTCATAGAACTCAAAGCCCGTTTTGATGAAAACCATAACATCACTTGGGCAGAAGAGTTAAAAATGGCAGGGGCTAATGTTGTTTATGGCTTACTTGGGCTAAAAACTCACTGTAAAGTACTTATGATTGTCCGTCAGGAAGGCAACAAAATTGTTCGTTATGTACACGTAGGTACAGGAAACTATAATGTAAATACAGGAAAACTCTATACAGATATCAGTATTCTTACTTGTCAGGAAGAGATAGGTAATGATGTAACTGAACTTTTTAATCTCCTTACGGGATATTCCAAACAGGAAGCATGGCGCATGCTTGCCGTAGCACCTATAAATATCAGACAAACTTTATTATACAATATCCAGGAAGCGGCTAATCAACACACCGTAGAGAATCCAAGCAGCATACGTGCTGTACTCAATGCTTTGGTAGATACTGAAATTATAGATGCATTGTACATAGCTTCACAGAAAGGCGTAAAAATTTCATTAGTAGTAAGAGGAATCTGCTGTTTGAAGGCAGGCATTCCAGGATTAAGTGAAAACATTACTGTAAAAAGTATTCTTGGTAGATATTTAGAACACTCTCGCATTACACACTTTAAATACGGTACCACAGAGAAAATATTTATTGGCAGTGCAGACTGGATGCCAAGGAACTTAAACAAAAGAATTGAAGTTTTACTTTTGGTTAAAGAAAAACATCTTGCAGAACGCCTTAAACACATAATAGATATCATGCTCACCGACAATGTACAGTCTTATATCCTGCAAAATGATGGGTTCTATCTCAAATCTACCCCAAAAAATGCAGAAAAACGCATACATGCTCAGGAAACCTTTATGAACGAAGCAATTTATAGAACTAAACAAATCAATAACATACTCTAAACTTAATACATAAACTATATCTATGAAACAGAAAAAAACACCAGATATAAAAGAAAATACGACAGAAGAAACTCAAACATACAGCCATGAAGAAAAAAATGAAAATCCTGATGCCTTTTTAGAGGAGGAGCTCAAGCCTATTACGCTAACCAAAGAGGAAATAGACATCATTTTTGAAAAAGAAATGCTCCCACACATTAATGCACTATATACTTTTGCCTTTCGTTTAACTAACAATGAAGATGATGCTAATGATTTAGTACAAGAAACTTATCTTAAAGCCTATCGTTTTTTTGGAAGCTATGAACAAGGCACTAACGCTAAAGCATGGTTGTATCGCATTCTCAAAAATAGTTTCATCAATAACTACCGCAAACAGTCCAAAGAACCTAATAAAATTGACTATGAAGAAGCAGAGACTATTTTTCACTCTGAAAAAAATAACTACAACCCTATTGATAGCAGAGATAAAGTATTTAAAGGTTTACTTGGTGATGAGGTTTCTAATGCACTCATGGCACTCCCATTAGACTTCAAAACCGTAATTATGTTGTGTGATATTGAAGGCTTTACTTATGAGGAAATTGCTAAAATTGTGGACACTCCCATAGGTACAGTACGCTCACGTTTGCACAGAGGGCGCAAAATGCTCAAAGAAATGCTTGCCAAGTATGCTGCTTCTTTGGGATATGATACTTCTGAAGAAACTCAAAATTCAGAACAAGAGCAAGATTAAGAAACTAATTAACATAAAAATCAGTTTTCACATATTATTTAAGATATAACAGAGAAAAATATGGAACAGAAAGATAACACTAAAAATGAAAAGCAAATCAATGAGGTTGACTGTGATGAAGTTATCCGAAAGCTAAACATGATTCTTGACGGTGAAGTAGCCAAAGAAGAGGAAAACCAGTTGCTTCACCATATCGATGACTGCAACAACTGTTTAGAACAGTATCATATTGAAAAATCTTTTAAGGAACTGCTTAAATCCAAACTTCAAAATCTTAATGTCTCTGTATCTTTAATACAAACTATTAAAGACCGAATCAAAGGCAAATCATGAAAAGAAAATCTACTCTCATACTCCTTATTCTCGTTGTATTAGTTTTTATACTTGTTGTATTCATATATTCCATTACCCGTACTTCAAAGAATATACTTGCCAAGGAAGTCGTTCATATTTACGAGAGCAATACAAAAACAAAACCGCAGAATCTTGAAATGCATTTGTCAGAATTAGACAAAAGATACTTTAACGGTAAGCTAAAAGTAATTCCCCAGTGGGATAACTTTTCATTTACAGGGGCACAGGTCATAAAAATAAAAAAAGAACACCCTGTGCTACTTCTCTTTTATCAGAACAATTCCTACCAGTCCCCCTTATTGACTGTGGTTTATTCCAATGAACATATAAAAAACAGTGTTCTTAAACCTTATAGAAAGTGGAATACAGATTTTATTACCTATAAGGATTATGAAATGCCCGTGTATCAGAAAGAAGCCTTCACTTATGTTGCTGTATGTGCCTTTAATACCCAGACATATCTGCATGGGGCTATAGACCTTAACAGAGAGAAAGACTGGCAAAATGCCTTAAAATCGCTACAATGGATAGAGGTATCCACATAAATTTATTTCACTTCTTGGCAAAGCGAATAAAAAAAATTTTGTTTGCTATAAGGTTTTTGTTCTATATTTGCTCACCAAATTGAAAGCTATGACTGTATCAAAAAGTGAAGTCGGGCTAAATATGCGCAGGATGCGTAGTGCATTTTTAACGGCTGTACTCAGTATTGGCATGGTTATGTTCTTGTTGGGAGGCTTTCTGATGATTATTTTACACGCTAAAGCCTTTGTAAAAGTACTCAAAGAACGTATAGAAATACAGGTTTTTATCAATGATGAAATGAATGCGGAAACCAAAAGAGAACTACGCTTATGGATAGATAAACAGCCTTATACTAAAAGTGCAAGATATATCAGCAAGCAGGAAGCCGCAGAAATTTTTACCAAGCGTACTGGGGAAGACCTTTCTATTCTGGATAACAATCCATTGGACGCTTCTATTAACATACGCTTAAAGTCTGAATATGTGGAAGCCTCAAAAATTGCAAAAATAAAGCAGGAACTTGCAGGTAAAGAAGGAATAGTAGACGTAAGTTTTGATGAAAAAACGATAAACAGGGTTAACAGCAATATCAATAAACTCTGGCTTATTGGTTCAGGACTGACTTTAATTATTGTACTCGTTTCACTTTTTCTGACTTTTAACACTATAAAACTTTCTATCTATGCAAAGAGGTTTGTTATCCGAAGCATGCAACTTATAGGTGCTACAGACAGTTTTATACGCAAACCTTTTTTGATACAGGGAATATTACAGGGACTTATAGCCAGTTTAATAGCGGGGATATTAGTAATGATACTCACCTATTCTATTATCAATCGTATTCCCGAACTTTCTATCATTCAAAGTACTTCCGATATTATATTAACCTTAATTGTTTTACTTGTCTTTGGTACAACATTAGGGCTATCAGGTAGTTTGTGGGCAATCAGCAAATATTTAAATTCCAACTTAGATAACTTATACACATAAAAAATGGCAAAGAAACAAAAAAGTATTACTACAAAAGAGAGAGTGGTAGATATTCAGGTGAGTAAGGAAGAGAAAAAAAACACTCCTCCACTTAAAAAGAACACTTATAAAGTAGAAATGATTAACCCTGCGGCTATGATTTTTACCAAAAAAAATTATATTCTTTTAGGGGTATCTTTAGGTATTATTCTGCTTGGTTTTATTCTAATGAGTGCAGATAAAAACACTTATGGATTTTTAGCACTATCAGTAGCTCCTGTTGTTATACTGGCAGGGTTCGCTTTTGTTTTTTACGCTATTTTATACAAAGACAAAATGAGTGAGAAAGGGGAGAAAGAATAATGGAAAAGGTAGAATACAGATTTGATTTAAAGTTTTTACTCAATATATTCTTAAAATGGCGCAAGTATATTTTAATAGCTACGGGCATAGCCTTAGTGGTAAGTGTTGTGAGTTCATTATTGCTTAAAAATTATTACCGTTCAAAATGTGTAGTTTTGGCATATAACGCTAATTCTCTCAATCCTGCTACGCTCTTTTTAAGAAATTCCTTTGGTAGTGCCATTGTGGGAAGTTCTGTAATTACAGCAGGTACAGCAGAAGACTGTAGCCGTATTATGGCTATTATGGAAAGTAAAGATGTTACAGATGCTATTATTAAAGAATTTAACCTATATCAAAGGTATGAAATAGATACCTCAGATAAAAAAGCATACAGCAAGGTAAACCGTTACCTTCAGAGTTATACCAATATTGTACGGACAGACAAAAACATGGTGGAAGTATCTGTAGAAGACCAAGACCCTATAATTGCGGCTAAAATAGCCAACCGATATGCGGAATTAGCTAATGAAAAAGGTTCTCAGATATTTAAGGCAGATATTATCCGCCATGCAGAAGTGTACAAGAAAAAGTATGAAGAAAAATTCAGGGAAATAAAACGTATCAGAGATTCTATCAATATCATTGAAAACAGCAAAAAAGGAGATTTAGGAGATAAACTATATTTACAAAATATATTAGAGTCTGAAACAAACATACTGGGACAGATTAAAAATGCGTATGAAGTAGCCCAAATCAGTGCAGAGCAGAAAATAAATGTATTAAGCATAGTAGAAACTGCTCGACCAGACTTTAAGCCTGTACGACCTAAAAGATTGCTTACCGTATTAGGTGTAACTTTAACTACATTAGCGGCAAGTGTTTTAATGGCTGCTGTAATTGAGTTATTCAGAGCTATACGTACAACACCATGAGTTCCGCATTAAAAAAAGCAGTTCTTATTATTGGTTTTATTATTGTAATAGCAAGCAGTATATTGCAAAGTGTATTGTTTAGCAATGCCAGTGTTGCTGCTTATCTTGTGCCTTTTGCGATACCTCTTACCCTTCTCGTACTGTATTTCAGTTTTTTTAACCTGAAAAATCTCTACTATCTTATAGTACTTACCATTCCGTTTTCCATAGAGATTGTATTACCTGGTAACTATGGCATGAGTTTACCATCAGAACCTCTTATGTTTGGCATGATGCTGTTATTCATAACACAATTATTGTTTTCTAATATAGACAAATCTTACTTTAATCACCCGGTTACACTTTTTCTGGTTTTGTTTGTTTTATGGCTTATTGTTGTAACCTTTCACTCAACGCATACTTGGGTATCTGTTAAGTTTATTATCATGAAATGCTGGTTTATCTTAGTTTTTTATCTGTTCACAGTATACCTCTTGAATGCAAATCAGAATATCAATAAAGTGCTTATGCTGTATATTACAGGTATGGGGCTTGTAGTGATATATACACTACTAAATCATGCAAAATACGGATTTGACTTTGCACACAGCAGTAGTGTAATGCGTCCTTTTTTCAGAAACCACGTAAATTACGGAGCAACCATTGCGGCTATATACCCTTATCTGCTTATCGGTTCTTTTCACAAACCCTTTCCCAAAGTATGGCGCAGAGTGTTGCAGTTTCTTTTACTTGTATCCACGGTTGGTTTATTGTTTACTTATACCCGTGCTTCCTACGGAGCAATATTTTTACTGCCTTTTGTATACATTATCTATACCCGTAAATTGGTTTCTCTGTCATTGGGAGTTACAGTAATAGCGGTGGCTTTATTTATCAATTTCTTTTTTTCAAACTATTACTACATGAACTATGCTCTGGAAGGTCAGTACACAGAATTTCATCCGGACAACTATGTAAAACAACTTCAGGCTACAGTAAAAATGAAAGATGTATCTACTATGGAGCGGTTTTACAGATGGATTGCCGCCTATAACATGATACGTGAAAATCCTTCATGGGGCTTTGGTCCGGGTACTTTTATTTTTGAGTACAGAAACTACACTGTGGAAGCTTTTAGAACCTCTGTAAGCGATAATCCTGAAAATTCAGGATTGCATTCTCAATATCTTACATATTGGGTAGAAACAGGCTGGATAGGCATGCTTTTACATGTAGGTTTTACTTTTTATACTCTGATTTTTGCCAATAAAGTATATCATGCCTGTAAGGATATTACTCTCAAAAAGCAAGTTATGGCGGCTACATTTAGCCTGATTACTATTATTATTCATAATATAGTCAATGACTTGCTGGAAGTAGACAAATTAGCCTCCTTATATTTTATTGCCATAGCAATTATTGTACATGCTGATATAAAAAACAAATCAGAAAATACTTTGGCAATAAACTAAAAAAGAGTGGCTTAAGTACCACTCTTTGAAATACTCTGTATTTTTACTGTTTTATTTTTTTTCACTGATTTTGTCTAGTAGTTCTAATACTGCTGTTTTTTCTTTGCTATTAAGGTTAGACATTACATTATCTAATATTTTTGTGTAGCTTTCTTCATAGCTTTTAACCAAGTCCATAGCTTTGTTGGTTGCTCTTAGATAAATGGTACGGCGGTTCTCGGGCATGCGTACACGGTTTACATAGCCTGCAATCTCCATTCTATCCACCACAAAGGTCATTTGAGAGGGCATAATATTGAATTTTAAGGCAGTCTGAGTGATCGGTTGCTGTCCCTCTTTGAGTAAGTAGTCTAATATAGCTACTTCATTGTACTTGAAACCTGTTTCCTGCTCAAAAAGCTCTTCCTGATTTTCCAAAGTGTTTTTCAGATGCTTTACAAAACGAATGAACGTTTTTGTTGGATTATCTATGGTATTATTCATAATTTTTATTATTATTTTTGTAGTACTGCAAAGCTACGTTCTGCAAATACTCCGCAAAGATATAGATTTTATTTTTCTAAAACAAATTTTATTTAAAGATGTTTTCAAATTTATAGTGCTTTATATCTATAATCACGTATTCGTAACTTAAAACAAAACTATCATTTACAGCACAATACATATACAAAAATAAAGTAAAAATAGTTTCACTATAAAGTTTATGCTTATAAGAATAACAAACTGAAATTATGAAACTAGATAGGAATTTTGAAAATGTGCATGAGGATAATGCAGAATTTTAATACATTTGCAAGGTTATTTATGAAAAATAAAGTTTATTTTGCGATTATTGGCTGTGGGTATATAGGAAACCGTCATGCGGAGAGCATACTTTCACACCCCGAAGCAGAACTCGTTGCTTGTACAGATATAAATCCTGTCTTAAAAACCACATTTGAGCAAAAATACAGAATCCCTTTTTTTGAAAAAGCAGAAGACATGCTTAACGCACACCCAGACATAGACGTAGTCTGTGTATGTACACCTAACGGACTTCACGCAGAGCATTCTTTATTAGCCTTAGAACATAAAAAACATGTAGTTTGTGAAAAACCTATGGGGCTTACCCGCCAATCCTGTGAAGACGTAATATACAAAGCATTGCAAGTACATAAACAGGTGTTCTGTGTAATGCAAAACCGATACAGTCCGCCTTCCGTATGGCTTAAATCTGTGATACAACAGGAATTATTAGGTAAAATTTTTATGGTACAGGTAAACTGTTACTGGAACCGAGATGACCGATATTACAAAAAAGGTACATGGAAAGGTTCAAAAAATTTAGATGGAGGAGTGCTTTATACACAGTTCAGTCATTTTATTGATATTATGTATTGGCTTTTCGGGGATATAACTAATA
>CALIZB010000128.1 GCA_938028625.1 uncultured Bacteroidia bacterium
CGATTTACAAATAGTGACGGTGATGTTTTAAACATTGATCAATGTTTTCGTAAAGACGGGAATGTATTTTTCATTGAGCAAAAAATAAGAGACGACCACGACTCGACTAAAAAGCGTGGACAAATCTTAAATTTTGAAAAGAAGTTAGATATAATGCTTTCAAAGTATGGAGAAGAAGAACTAATCGGGATATTCTATTTTATTGACCCTGAATTGGTAAAGAATAAAAATTACTACACCACTGAGCTTATAAAAATGACAAACGACTATAACGTCAAAACTCACATATTTTATGGCAAAGAGCTTTTTGATTATTTAGATTATTCAGATATGTGGAACGAAATATTAGAATATTTAGCCATTTGGAAGAAAGAAATTCCGGAGTTGCCAGAAATAAATTTTGACTTAGATGCTCCTCATACTTTTAATGAAATCAAGGACTTAAAACCTTTGGTTTTTAGGAAATTGTTAGAAAATGATGAAATTTTTAATGAAATAATTTTGACCTTATTCCCACAGAAAAAAACGCTTGGATTATTGCACGAATATTACTTAACAAAAAAGGAAACAATCTACAAGAGTATAGCACACAAGCTATATGAGAAAATTTGCATTCAGTAAAACCATATAAAGTCCTAGAAATTTTATAGGTTTTTTGGCTTACTGTAAGCTTTTTATTCTATTAGGAACAAATATCCGATAAAACTTGTCTATTTTTGTGCAAATTATAAGACTATGAGTAAAAAAGGGCGTGTTTTGGTAGCTATGAGCGGTGGTGTAGATAGTTCTGTTGCTGCGGCAATGCTTCATGAGGAAGGTTACGAAGTAATTGGAATTACTATGAAAACATGGGATTATGTGAGTTCAGGTAGTAACAGCAAAGAAACAGGCTGTTGTAGTTTAGACTCTATCAATGATGCTAGAAATGTAGCTGTTTCTTTGGGCTTTCATCATTACATTATTGATATTCGCGAAGAATTTGGAGATTATGTTATCAATAACTTTGTAGAAGAGTATCTTGCAGGCAGAACACCTAATCCTTGTGTATTATGTAATACGCACATTAAATGGGAGGCTTTGCTTAAAAGAGCAGATAAATTAGATTGCGAGTTTATTGCCACGGGACATTATGCACAGCGCGCAGTGTATAACAACCGTTTTTATATCAAAAAAGGCATTGATACACACAAAGACCAATCTTATGTATTATGGGGATTAAGTCAAAAAAATTTGAGTAGAAGTTTATTTCCATTAGGACAGTATCACAAAACAAAGATTAAAGAAATGGCTTTGGAAATGGGATTTCAAGAATTATTCAAAAAATCTGAAAGCTATGAAATTTGTTTTGTACCTGATAATGATTATCGTGAGTTTTTGAAATATAAAGTACCTGATTTAGAGCAACAAGTTGCAGGAGGAGATTTTATCCTGACAGATGGTACAGTTGTAGGCAAACACAAAGGCTATCCGTTTTATACTATCGGACAGCGTAAAGGATTAGAAATTGCATTAGGTTATCCCGTGTATGTAGTAAATATCATTCCTGAAACAAATACCGTTGTATTGGGTAAAGATAACGCTTTATTAAGTACAGAGATGTGGGTAAAAAATTATAACCTCATGAAATATGAAAATATAACAGAAGCTATGACCGCTAATACAAAAATTCGCTATAAAGACGCGGGTACAGATAGTACGTTGTATATGCAAAATGACTATATAAAAGTAATTTTTGAAGAACCAGTACGCGCCATTGCACCAGGTCAATCTGCGGTTTTTTATGAAGGTGAAGATGTTATTGGTGGTGGGTGGATAATGAAAAATAGCACTATTTGAGCATAAAATTCTTTATTCTTTTTATGTATGTGATGAAAAAAAATCAAATTTTATACAACTACTCATAACCTTTTGTAGTTTTGCTTTTGATGCACCAATCCTTAGTTATTATTCCCACTTATAATGAAGCAGAAAACATAGAAAGTATACTTTTAGCTGTTATGCAATTAAGTATGCCGATCAACGTTTTGGTAGTAGATGATAATTCCACAGATGGCACAGCGGACATAATAAAAAAAATCATGCAAAATTATCCTGAACGCATTTTTTTAGAACAAAGAGCAGGAAAATTAGGCTTGGGAACAGCATACATTCACGGTTTTAAGTGGGCATTACAAAGGGAATATGAATTTATTTGTGAGATGGACGCAGATTTTTCTCATAACCCTAATGATTTACCAAGATTGATAGAAACTTGTATGCATCACGCAGATTTAGCGATTGGCAGCAGGTATAAAAAAGGGGTTAATGTGGTCAATTGGCCTATGAGTAGAGTGTTAATGAGTTATTTTGCAAGCAAATATGTAAAATTTATCACACGCTTGCCCGTACATGACGCTACGGCAGGTTTTGTATGTTACCGCAGAAAAGTACTGGAACGCATGGACCTGGACAATATCCGTTTTATTGGCTATGCTTTTCAGATAGAAATGAAGTTCAAGGCATGGAAACACGGCTTTGTTCTGGAAGAAATACCCATTATCTTCACAGACCGCACCGCAGGTCAATCTAAAATGAGTATGAAAATATTTTTGGAGGCTTTTTTTGGAGTAATTAAAATGAAAATCAGCAGTTGGTTTAAGAAATGGAAGTAACGCATTTTTACTCCTTATATTTTTTAGGGCGTGCCCTTCACCCTTCGGCAAGCTCAGGGTTCAGGTCGGCGTGCTACGGGCTACGCTAGCGCTTTGGTGCTATGCACTATGCTAACGCATACCCTCCGCATGCCTCACGCAAATCCAAAATCTAAAATCCGAAATCATATATTATCTTTGCACAACTTTTATTCTATGATATATCTCAACGGTGTTACCAAAATATATGACAAACAAATTGCGGTCAATAATATTTCTTTTTGTGTAGAAAAAGGAGAGATTCTTGGCTTTTTAGGTCCAAATGGGGCAGGAAAGTCCACTACTATGAAAATGATTACTACCTATCTAACCCCTACCTCAGGTAACATTGAAGTATGTGGTTTAGATACTCAAACAGCATACATGGAAGTTCGTAAAAAAATAGGTTATTTACCTGAACACAACCCTTTGTATTTGGATATGTATGTAAAAGAATATCTATCTTTTGTAGCTAAAATTAATCATATTCCCCGTAAAGAGATAAAAAATAGAATCGCAGAAATGATAGAAATCTGCGGATTAACCAAAGAACAACATAAAAAAATAGGCACACTCTCCAAAGGATACAGACAACGTGTAGGCTTAGCACAAGCGCTTATTCACAATCCCGAAGTACTCATTTTAGACGAACCTACCACAGGCTTAGACCCCAATCAAATTATTGAAATTCGCAACCTTATCAAAGAAGTAGGAAAAGAAAAAACCGTTATTTTCTCTACGCATATTCTTCCCGAAGTAGAAGCTATATGCGATAAAGTAGTTATCATTCATGAAGGTAAAATTGTTGCTAATGATACTTTACAAGGTTTAAAGCAAAACCTCTCTACTCAAACTTATGTTGAATTAAGCGTAGACGCCCAAAAACCTATTCAAATACAAGATTTTGAAGGCATACCTGAAATCACTAAAATAGATAACATATCACCTACCCTTTTACATCTTTACACAGACACTCCCAAAGAAAGTTCAAAACGTATATTTGAACGCTGTGTAGAAAAAGGGTATACAATTATTTCCGTCAGTCAGCAGGAAAAAAGCATGGAAAGTCTCTTTAAACTGCTTACACAAGGGAACGGAGAAAACTAAGTATCTAAACTTTAAAGCCAAACGAACAATTTGTGTTTTTGTGGAACTTCATCTTAATGAGTGGAGGTTACCATAACCATCAGGCAAATATTCGCTTTAAACTATAATGCTTCATAAACAATAGCCGCACCTTGTCCTACACCTACGCACATAGTAGCCAAGCCGTATTTTTTACCTTGTTTACGAAGTTCATGAATAAGTGTAGTAGAGATTCTCGCTCCTGAACAGCCCAAAGGATGTCCGATAGCAATAGCTCCCCCATTAACATTAACTTTGGTTATGTCAAGGTTAAGGTCTTGAATACAAGCAATAGACTGTGCGGCAAAGGCTTCGTTAAGCTCAATCAAATCTAAATCTTGAACGGATAAACCTGCTCTTTTCAGGGCTTTCTGCGTAGCAGGTACAGGACCTATACCCATAATATCCGGGTGCACACCTGCAATAGCAACCGATACAATACGTGCAAGAGGAGTTAAATTATATTTTTTGAGTATGTCTTCATTGACCAATACCAAAGCCGCAGCGCCGTCATTAAGGGAAGAAGAATTTCCTGCGGTTACAGTGCCATCTTTACGAAAGGCGGGTTTGAGCTTGGCAAGTTTTTCCATAGTGGTATCTGCACGGGGGTTTTCATCTTTGCTAAAAATAACCACTTCTCCGTTACTCTGAGGAATAGTTACAGGGACAATTTCCTCGTCAAAACGATTCATGCTTGCCGCAAGTACATATTTTTGTTGGGACTGAAATGCAAATTCATCTTGTTTTTCCCGACTGATTTTATATTTTTCAGCTACATTCTCTGCGGTTTCTCCCATGCTGAACGGATAGTACCGTTTTGCTAATTCAGGATTGACAAACCGCCACCCAATAGATGTGTCATAGATTTCTATGTTTCTGCTGAATGCACTTTCTGCTTTTGCCATTACAAAAGGCGCGCGGGTCATACTTTCTACTCCTCCTGCTATATATGCTTGCCCTTCTCCCAATGCACAAGCGCGATAAGCGTCCATAATAGCTTGCAAACCAGAAGCACATAATCTATTTACTGTTACCCCTCCTATTTTTATAGGTAAATCGGCTAAAAGTACTGCCATTCTTGCCACATCGCGGTTATCTTCCCCTGCCTGATTGGCTGCGCCCATAATCACATCTTCTATCTCTTCGGGATTAAGCCCGCTTTTTTCCACAGCCTTCCGTAAAACCAAAGCCGCTAAATCATCAGGGCGAATATTCCTTAATGTTCCCCCAAATCTTCCTATGGGTGTTCTTAATGCAGAAACCACAAATACCTCTTTCATACGCACAAAAATAAACAGTTAATTTCTTTATACAATAAAAAAGCGACATATTTCTTGCATATGCCGCTTCATAAGCTCATATTTGAACCTAATGCAGTCTGTAAACTGGCTTGTTGTGAAACAGTCAATAAAAAGATATTTACTAGGTTTAATCAGAAGATTTGGAAGCAAGTTTCTTCTTTTTACGTTTTCTGTGTACACCATACGTACCACGGATAATTTTACCTCTTTTCGTTTTTTTGTCGCCTTTTCCCATAGTCTTTAAATGAATGAGTCGCAAAGTTAAAAAAATCCCTTTATCAAAAAAAAATTTACAGAATAAAATCCATTCAAATATGTTTTTACGTATTTAAATAAACCGATTTAGAGTACAGTTTATCAGCAAGTTAAATATTGCTGATATAGGAACTTATAAATATTTTTTTAGGTTTTTGTACAAAATTCACTAATATTGCATGCTGTATACATTAAGAAACACCTTGTACTTCATTAAAATAAAAGGAAAAGCAAAAATTCCTGACTACATACAAGTCAGAGATGAAACCCTAGCGCTAATAGCGTATTTTCGTGCAGACCACATAGAAAATGGTTTGAAGCAGATTGATGTACCCAGCCACAACCAGAAAATAACAGAATTTATACACACTCTGGATTACGGCAAACTCACTTACCTAAAACTTAACTAAACGTATGTTTTCAGAAGAACCCGTCGTTCAAGTACAACAAGCCAGTATTGAAATAAAAGGAAGAAACATCCTTAAAGACATTAGTTTTACGGTTCAGAAAGGCGAATTCTGCTACGTGATAGGCAGAACAGGTTCAGGTAAAAGTTCGGTACTTAAAATGCTTTATGGTGAACTCACCCCCGTAAGAGGTGAAGTAAAAGTAGCAGGATATGATGTAAAAAATATTAAAAAATCAGAACTGCCGTATTTACGAAGAAAACTCGGTATTGTTTTTCAGGATTTTCAGCTCCTGCCGGACAGAAATGTGAGTGAAAACATAGAATTTGCTTTACGTGCCACAGGCTGGACAGATACCATAAAAATAAAAAATAAAATCTCCGAAGTATTGATGATGGTAGGGCTTTCCGCCCGTGCATTGTCGTATCCTCATGAAATATCAGGGGGAGAGCAACAGCGCGTAGTAATAGCTCGCGCGCTTATTAATGACCCTGTGCTTATCATTGCTGATGAACCCACAGGAAATTTAGACCCTGAAGTGTCCAAAGAAATTATACAAATTTTGCTTAATATACACAAAATGGGTACTGCCGTTATTCTTGCTACCCATGATTACAGTATCCTTAAAAGAAATCCCTTCAAAACTCTGGAATGTAGAATGGGAGAGCTTCTACAACACTCTCAAAGTTATATTGCCCAAAAATCTTGGGATTAAAAACAAAATCTCAAATTATTGTAATACATTTCAAAGAAATATCAAAAAACACCTTTGTTAGCTTGATTTTTTATACCTATTTTTGAGCGGGTCAAATGCAAATTTGCTTCCAAGTAATGCTGTATATACATTTCTAAAATCGGTCTGATAAATTAAGTCTCCCATATCCAAAACACTTAAATCTCAGGGGTTTTATCCATAAAGCTCTGTGGTTTTCAAAAAAGTTTCCGTTCAAAAATAGTATGAATTATATCTCATTTTTACTTGAAATGCACAACATTTATCCCAATTTTTTGAATAAGAAATTTCCATATTCCCAAAGCAATGACTTTGGCACTTTGGTAATGAATGTCTTTCTCGGGGTTATATTCCACAAAATCTACACTTTTAAGCTGATGTAAGTGTGCCAATAGCGTACAACACTGATAAAACTGATGTACCGAAAATCCTTGTGCAGGCGAAGCGCTGGTTGCAGGAAATTCTACTCCCGTGATGCTGTCAATATCTATACTTACATATAAGTTCTGTTTGCTGTCTAACTGACGCAGGGCATTAAAAAAACTCACAGCTATATCCTGATGAGCAATGTCCTCAAACCAGACAATATTTACCTTATGGCTGTGCAGATAATCTATGGCAAAAACGGAGTTACAGTATCCCTGTAAGCCAAACTGTACTAAATTTTCACCTTGTAATATGCTGTCAGGATATTCTAACATTTGTCTAAACGGAGAACCGCTATGTCCTTGCGTATTGTTTAGCAAAGGTCTTACATCACTGTGGGCGTCAATGTTAATAACTGAAAGTGGCATATTCAGTTGCTGGTGTCCAAGAAAATGACCGAATGCTGTTTCATGCCCTCCGCCAAGCACAAGCACAAAATACTGTTGTTCTAAAAAATACGCTATGACTTTACCTAAATTCTCCTGACTTTCTTCTAATGAACTTCCTATTTTCACATTTCCCGCATCTATGAGAGAACCTTTTTTTATACCAAGCCTCTGCCGAGCGTCATTAGCATTCAACCGATATAGATATTTGCGAATAATATCAGGTGCTTTACTTGTGCCAATAATACCTTTATTACGTTCTACACCGCGTTCCTCAGGGTAACCAATAATTACTACTTTGGTTTTATCCCATTCTGAAACCTCCTCTGAGTACGACAGCACAAATTCCCCAAGTTTAGGGTCATCACTTTGACCGCGTGAGTAGAACAGTTCTTTAGGAACAGGTTGTAACAAGTTATTTATCATTGAACAATTCTTCTAATGTAGCTAAACCAAGTTCAACTTGTGTGATTGCATTGGCAATAGCCTGAAAATCTTTTTGTTTAATTTTTTCTGGATTTGTTCGTTTAGGTGGGATAAAATCACACTGACGAAGTACGTCATTTATCATACCTTGTAAACCCATAGCTCTGCCATCATCAGGAGAGTAGATACGGGTAATACCATAAGCGTGCAGTTCTTCTATTTCATGAGGAAGAATAACTCCACCGCCACCACCAAATATTTTTATATGTCCGCAGCCTTTTTCTTTGAGTAAATCATACATGTATTTGAAGTATTCTACATGTCCTCCCTGATAACTGGTAACCGCAATACCCTGTGCATCTTCCTGAATAGCACATTCTACGACCTCCTGTGCGGAGCGGTTATGCCCAAGATGAATAATCTCCGCCCCTGATGCCTGCATAATTCTGCGCATGATGTTGATAGCCGCATCATGTCCATCAAAAAGTGCAGCGGCGGTTACAATACGAATTTTATTTTTAGGCTGATATACCTCTGTTTCCATTGATAAATATAGATTTTGACTTATTTTACTGTTTTATGAAACGGCATATACACTGTTTTTTACTTTAGCTTCAAATTCTTCTCTAAAACGGATAATAGTTGCTCTTACGGGCCATGCAGAAGCATCAGCTAGCATACACACAGTTCTACCTTCCATATTTTCTGTAAGACTAAACAACAAATCTAAGTCTTTCATTTCTCCTCTACCTTCATCTATTTTGATAATGAGTTTTTCTAACCAACCTGTGCCTTCACGGCAAGGTGTACACTGTCCACAGGACTCATGATGAAAAAATTGAGAAATTCTACGCACCAATTTTACCATATCTGTATCTTCATTCATAATAACCATACCGCCTGTTCCCATCATAGAACCTAATTTTCTGTTTCCGAGAGGAAAGCCATATTTACCATTTTCTATGTCTAATCCTGCTGCGGCTAAGGAATCTGTATCCATGCGTACGCCTTCTATCATGTCTGCCCGGAGTATAGGTACAGAAACCCCACCAGGAATTACTGCTTTAAGTTTTTTACCATTTTTCATTCCTCCTGCTACTTTGTAAATCAGGTCGGTAATGAGCATACCCGTAGGATATTCATAAATACCCGGGCGGTTGATATGCCCTGAAATACCATATAAAAATGGACCTGGGTGGGTTTTTGCTCCTATAGACGCGTACCATTCTGCGCCATAACGCATGACTAATGCAGATTGTGCCATGGTGTCCACGTTGTTAATGGTAGTAGGACAGCCCCAAAGCCCTCTTTGTGCAGGAAACGGCGGTTTAGAACGCGGATATGCTCTTTTTCCTTCTAATGACTCCATAAGTGAAGTTTCTTCTCCGCAGATATATGCACCAGCGCCCCTATGTACGTATATATCAATAGTTCTGCCTGAACCGAGTATATTTTTACCTACATAACCTTTTTGATATGCTTGAAATACGGCTTTTTCTAGAAAATTGAGATAATCTACATACTCACCGCGAATGTAAATATACGCAGCATCCATTTCCATAGCATAGCACGCAAAAAGAATACCTTCAATAACCAAATGCGGGTTAAATTCCATCAGACGGCGGTCTTTGAAAGAACCAGGTTCAGACTCATCACCGTTTACAGCAAGATAGCGTGGTACACCTTCTTTTTTTGGTGGCATAAAAGACCATTTTAATCCTGCATTAAAGCCTGCACCCCCGCGCCCCCTTACATTAGCAGATTTTACAATATCTACCACTACTTTGGGAGAATAAGGTACTTGCTCTTTGGTTTCTATAACCTGTTTTGTGCCATCTTCCAGCACTTTTTCTTCTCTTTTTATGAAGGTGTGCGTTCCTGTACCTGTAATGACTTCTTTCCATTTGGCATAACCGCCATTAGCTTCGTAAACCTCAATCTGGTTAAGGTTGGGTATATCTGGTAAAAGAACTTTCTTATAATTTCTCCAATCTTGCATAATTGATAAACACAGTTAAGTCAGACAAAGTTTTATTCACTAATAGCATTGTATTTGATAGCTTCTTCTATCCATTTGCGGGTACTGGGACAGTTTTTAGCACTGATTACTCTACCATCTTTAAGGGTAATTTTAATCACGTTTCCGATAAAGTTGGCATCGTGATCTTTGAACTGGTCAGGACTTACAAAAACTTTTACATTAGCGTCATCAATAATTACAGCTTCTGCTCCAGAAGCTTTGCGATAGCGATACCCTCTGTGCATATAGCCAATAATATAACCCAAGAAACCTGTTACCGCAACAGCGGCTAACAGTTCAAATATAGAAACAGCTCCTGTCATAGTTGATTTTTATTTTGTACAAAAGTAGAAAAATTTTTGATATTCAAAAACAAATTGACCGAATTAGAAAGTAAAAATAGCCACATAAAAAATAAACCCACTATTTTTACAATATGAATGAAAAGAAACGAGGTATTAGAAATAGAACTTTGATTGTTTCAGAACCTGAACGCACAAGATTATCCCAAAAACTTATTAAGCCTGACGGAACAAGTTCTCTCAAACTTAACGAAATCATAGATAAAACTATTCATGGTGATGTATTTACTTTGTTAGATAAGTTACCGAAGGGTTTTGCGGACCTTATTATTATAGACCCTCCCTATAATCTTGATAAAGATTTTCATGGATTTAAGTTTAAGTCTTTAAGTCATAAATCATATTTAGAGTATTTAAAGTCTTGGTTTCCGAAGATAGTAAGTTTATTAAAGGATAATGGTTCGCTTTATCTATGTGGAGATTGGAAATGCACATCTGCTTTGCAAGAAGTAATGCAAGAAAATCTAATTGTAATGAATCGCATAACTTGGCAAAGAGAAAAAGGAAGGGGCGCTTTATCCAATTGGAAAAATGCAATGGAAGATATCTGGTTTGGGGTAAAAAATAAACATGACTATTATTTTGATGTTAAAGCTGTTAAAATGAAAAGAAAAGTGATTGCACCTTATAGAGTTGATGGAAAACCGAAAGATTGGGAAGAAACTGAAAATGGTAATTTTAGACTAACTTATCCTTCAAATTTTTGGGACGATATTAGTATACCATATTGGTCTATGCCTGAAAATACAGAACATCCTACACAAAAACCTGAAAAGTTAATAGCTAAATTAATTTTAGCATCATGCCCCGTCAACGGAATTGTTTTTGACCCTTTTTTAGGTTCAGGAACTACTTCTGTTGTTGCTAAAAAGTTAAATCGCAGATATATAGGTGTGGAAATCAATGAAGAGTATTGTATCTGGGCTGAAAAAAGATTAGAAAATGCAGGAATAGATAAATCTATTCAAGGTTATACAGACGGCGTTTTTTGGGAACGTAATACACTTTTTCAACAGAAACAAGGCAAAAAAAGATAGTGTTTCTGTTCGTAATATAAAAGCATGAATATTTAAGAGTCGTACATAGGCGTAATTTATATTGATATACAATTATTTACGTTTTATTTTACATTGTTTTACTGTTAATTTCTGCATTTTTTTATTTTTTTTGAAATATAGTGTGTTGTATTGATGTTATTTTAATTATATTTGCAACAATGACTATGAACTATGAACTTCCTATCTACTGGTCAGATTATGAAGATATAGCCATGGCGCTGTATGAGCGTTTTGGTGACGACTTTACAGAATCTAAAATTTACAGAGTCCGTTTTACAGATTTACACAAATGGGTACTAGAAATTCCTAATTTCAAAGGAGAACCCAAAGACTCCAATGAAGGTCATCTGGAAAGAATACAGACGGCTTGGGTCTACGAATGGAGAGAAAATCAAAAAAAATAACCGTATTATGCTTTCTGAAAAGGAAACCAAAGAAATTCAGACCTTGCTATACTTGCTGGAAGACTCCTCTATTGCAGATGAAATAGAAAAACATCTTTTGGAGAGAAAAGACTTGATAAGGCAGTATATAGCTCATACCCCTGACGCTATTCAGAATGTGTATCTGCAAAGCGTATTGCGTAAACTTGTTTCAGAAGAGGTATTTACAGACTTCTCGCAATGGTTACAAAAAGGCTGTAAAGATATTTTTGAGGGCGGTATGCTGATAAGTAGGTATATGAACCCGCATATAGATACCCAGCCATATTTTGAGTATATGCACAAATGCCATCAAAAAGTGCTTTCCAACCTGCCAGTGTATCCTACTCCCACAGATATTGTACGCAGTATTAACCTTGTTCTTTTCAAAAAAGAAGGATTTCACGGTGCCACAGAAAACTATCAGCACCCCGAAAACAGTTATCTGCATCAGGTAATAGATAAACGTAAAGGTATTCCGCTTTCGCTCTCTGTTTTGTATCTGAGTATAGCCCAGCGTATGCGCGTGCCTATATTTGGGGTAAATCTGCCTGCACATTTTATTATGATGTATCGCGATGCTAATGAAGAGTTTTATATCAATGCGTTTAATCAGGGTGTTATTTTTCATAAACCCGAGATAGACGCCTTTGTAAAAAATGCACAACTCACTCCAAAACCTGAATACTATAACCCTTGTGCCAATATAGATATTATCAAACGAATGCTCGTTAATTTAAGAAACAGCTATATTTCTGCCAATAACACAGATAAACTGAATCTGTTGGAAAATTTTGCCCGCAGGTTCTTTCCTGAATACTTTATGTCTTCCAATCCAGACGAACCTTCGGAAGAAGAATAGCAATACCGTAAAACTGTCAGAAAATCCGTTTTTAATTTACAGAATTTCTGAGTGTTTTTTAGTACTTTTGAAATCAGAATGCTTACCTATACAGAAGAGAATTACCTCAAAGCCATCTATAAGTGTGAAGCGGCACATACTGTTGCTACAACCAACCAGCTGGCAGAATTACTCAATACTACGGCGGCTTCGGTTACAGATATGCTTAAAAAACTTGGGGAAAAAAACCTTGTATTGTATACCAAATATCAGGGAGCATCTTTATCTGATGAAGGCAGAAAAATAGCCTTGCAAATTATCCGCAAACATCGGCTTTGGGAGGTTTTTCTCGTTGAAAAACTCGGCTATACCTGGGATACTGTGCATCCTATCGCAGAACAATTAGAACACATACAGTCTGATGATTTAATAGACAAATTAGATAAATTCCTTAACTACCCGCAGTTTGACCCTCACGGCGACCCTATTCCCAACGCACAAGGTAATTTTGTTGTTCAGCCACAATGTCCTTTATCCCATCTGAAACCTAATGAAAAAGGTAGTTTTACAGGAGTAGCTAATCATAGTCCTGAATTCTTACGGTATCTCAATAAAATTAATCTTAAACTCGGTGATGTGCTTTTTATATCTGAAATCAATGAATTTGATAAATCTATTCTACTTAATGTCAATGACATAAAAATCTCTTTAAGCGAACTGACAGCAAAAAATATATTGGTCTGCGTTATTGAATAAAAAATATGACAAAAAATATTGTTATTTCAGGAGTTACCAAAGGTATAGGCGAAGCTATTGCTCTCAAATTTCTGCAAAGCAGTGAAACCTATCATATTTTTGGTTTTGCTAAAACAGCACAAAACACTATAAGTAACCATTATCAGACATTCAAAGCCGACTTTGAAATTGCTTTACATCCATATTCAATAAAAGAATACAGAGATATATACAATCAAAACCACAGTTTGCATATTGACAGCGTAGATGTACAAAACCGTGATGAAATCAGGCAATTTGCAGAAAAACTAAATAAACTCTATCAACAAACGCATATTTTAGTTAATAACGTGGGTATTTACCGTACAGGTTCATTGTTTAAAGAATCTGATGAACAATGGCATGAACTATTCAAAGTTAATCTTGATGCAGCGTATTATCTTACCAAATACCTGTACCCTACCTTCGGGAAAGGAACGCATATTTTTAACATTTGTTCAGTGGCTTCCAAAGAAATTGTAAAAGATGCGCCTTCATACAGCATTAGCAAAATGGCATTTTATGGTTTGCACAAAGCTATGGTACAAGAACTTGAACCTCTCGGCATTAAAGTAACGGCTATTTTGCCTGGTGCGGTGCATACAGATTCTTGGAAAGATGCCCCCCCTGCCATTAAAGACGTCATTTTACCTGCACAGGACATTGCTAATTTGGTGTGGAACACCTATCATTTAGCGCCGCAAAGCATGGTAAAAGAAATTGAAATCAAACCTCTCAATTTTTAAGATTTTGAATAATATATTCTGCTTGTTTTTGGGTATTTTGTTCATTATATACAGTAAAATTTCTTGTGTATGCACTGAGCATTACATTTTGTTGAGAACACAAAATATGTACTCTTTCCTTTATTTTATGTAATTGAGAAAGAATTTTTGTACAGTTTTCAGGTAATTTTTTCTGGTCAGTATCAAGTTCAATGTACACGAATATCTGCGTTTTATCTTGAAGTGCCTGTATAAGAAAATCAATGTAAAAACTATCTGAATGAGTATCTGTATCAATATATTCCAAGGTTAAACCTTGTTTTTCAAGTTCCTGATAGAGCGGATGTCTGAAATAAGCAGGAAAATCAGGTCGGGCATGAATAACTAGCAATACACCTGTATCTTTATTTTGCATATCTTTGTATTATGAAACACACAAAAATACTATACATTTTCTTGGTTTTAACTATAACAGATCTGCTTTCTGCCTGCGGAGGAGGAGAAAAAAAACAAAACAATGAAGGTAAGGCTATACTGAAATTTCAGGAAACACAGTTTAATTTTGGTATGGTAAAAAACGGAGATACCGTAAGGCATGTTTACAAATTCAAAAATGAAGGTACTGTACCCTTAACGATTAAAGATGCCAAAGTTGCCTGCGACTGTACTGTTCCTACATGGAGCAAAGAACCTATACCTCCAGGCGCAGAAGGAGAAATAAAAGTAGAGTTCCGTTCCAAAGATAAAGTAGGTACAGCCCGTAAAGAAATTAAAATTTATGCCAACACCGAACCCGAAATACAATCCATTTTTTTAATGGGAGAAGTTAATCCGTAAAATGTACGGTCCGCCATCTTGCTGAGCGTGCAAGCTGCGTGAGGCATGCGAAGGGTGTGCGGTAGCACAGTGTGAAACGAAGTGAAACACCGTAGCAAAGCGTAGCCCATAGCACGCCGACCTGAACGAAGTGAAGGACACGCCCAAGTAACTAAAAAATAACATTTCAAAAGTTATTTACCAAGTAATCTTACTCAAAGGTAAAGGTATACCTATTAAAAACATAATTTCTGCGGAATTCAATCATAATATTCGCTTCCTTACTTTTTATAGCTTGACGGTCAGTTCTTGTAACTTTTTATTCAGTTGTTACGTTATAGTATAAAAAACGCAAAATAGTGTAACTTAAACACAAATATAATCGTGAAATAAAAAATGAAAAGTAATCATGTTCCACAGCTCATTTTTAATCAACAACCTCTTAAACCGAGCTTTTTAAAGAAAAGTTATCCACTTATAAACCGTTATAATGTGGATAAGTCCTTAAAAAGTGTGGATAACTTGTGGATAAAATGGCTACCCCTGTGGATAAAAAATGGCTTATTCTGTGGATATGTGGATAAACCTGTTTATAAGTCCGAATTATGCACAATTCATTCACATTATAAGTGGATAAGCAATATTTATCCACATGTTTATAAACATGTGAATAAGTTTTATAACTGCCGAAAAGCTAATTATTTATGTTATAAACACTTGTGGATAACTTTGTAAAAAATGTGGATAACTTGTGAATAAGTTTGTATTTTTGTAGTTATTCACATATCCACAGCTGTTATAACCATAACCAAAATTTTATAAAAACTTTATGTTAATTGATTTAGATGAAGTAAAAAAAACGGGGTTCGTAGATACAGAAGTAGACCCTTCCTTAGATTTGGAAAATGAGATACAACGTCTCAAAAAAGAAAAAAATGCGGTATTGTTGGCGCATTATTATCAGGAGAACGAAATTCAGGATATTGCAGACTATATTGGGGATTCTCTGGGGCTTGCACAGGAAGCACAAAAAACGGAAGCCGATATTATCCTGTTCGCAGGAGTGCATTTTATGGCGGAAACTGCCAAAATTCTTAATCCTAATAAAAAAGTACTTATTCCTGATTTGAAAGCAGGTTGTTCGCTGGCAGATTCCTGTCCTCCTGAGGCTTTTGCACTATTTAAGGCAAAACACCCTGACCATATTGTAATCAGTTATATTAATTGTACTGCGGACATCAAAGCTCTGACAGATATTATTTGTACGTCCAGCAATGCGGTTAGAATTGTAGAGTCTTTGCCCAAAGACCAGCCTATTATCTTTGCTCCCGATAAAAATCTTGGTGCATATATCAATAAAAAAACAGGTAGAAATATGCTCCTCTGGAATGGTGCCTGTATGGTGCATGAGATATTTTCGTTAGAGAAAATCACCAAACTTAAAGTACATCACCCTGAAGCCAAAATAATCGCACACCCTGAATGTGAAGGTCCTATATTGGACATAGCTGATTTTATAGGTTCTACCACGGCTTTACTGAATTATACAGCCACAGACAGTGCCAAAGAATACATAGTAGTTACCGAAACAGGCATACTGCACCAGATGCAAAAAAAATCTCCACATAAAACCTTTATCCCTGCCCCTCCTAATAATAACTGTGCCTGCAATGACTGCCCACACATGAAACTCAATACCTTAGAAAAAATATATCTTGCTCTTAAATACGAACAGCCTGAGATTGATGTTCCTGAACCTGTCCGAAGTCAAGCGCTAAAACCTTTGTTGAGAATGTTAGAACTTAGCAAATAGAAAACGTAGCTTGTTTATTAAAAATCATTTCTTACTTTTGCAGCATGAAGTACGTATGGATACTTTTTGCTCTGATTGTATGTGGCAACAGTTATGCACAATGGTATTTGCCCAAAACACCAATGAAAGCTGTTAGGGATAAAAAATATCCTTATCCTTTTTGGGTAAATTTACCAAAAGATTATGAAACAAAGAAAGATACAGTATTTCCATTTATCTTGTATTTGCATGGTAAAAGTGCGCAAGGTACAGATTTACATAAAGTAAGAGCGTATGGGGTAGCTTATACAGTAGATAAAGGTAATGTTGATTTAAGCAAATTCATTGTAGTTGCTCCGCAGACTAATAGGGGTTGGAGTCCCAAAGCTGTCAAGCAATTAGTAGATACCTTACAAAAGTATTACCGTATAGATTCTACCCGCAGGTATCTTACAGGTATGAGTATGGGCGGCTATGGTTGCTGGATGACCGCAGGACAGTATCCTGACCTTTTTGCGGCAATTGCGCCTGTGTGCGGTGGCGGAGATATTAAAGACATAGAACGCTTAAAAGATGTACCTACTTGGGTATTTCATGGAGATAAAGATGTACTTGTTGGTATTCAGTGTTCTACTATGATGATAGACGAACTCCGTAAAATCAATGCTAATGTCCGTTTTACTATGTATAAAAATGAAGGACACTCTGCTATGGTACGCGTCTATGATGATGCTTCCCTATATGAATGGTTTTTACAACATAAAAAAGACTTTTCAAACTCTCTCAGTAGTTATTCTGAAAACAGCTATTATCCCAGATTTTAGAATTTACTTGACAAGTTAAATTTTATATGCTAAATTTGTAAAACAGTAAAATAATACGTCATAAAATTGAGATACACAAAATTATTTTAGCCAGTCCTTTCTTGTCTTGGGAAACATTTCTATTTACTATTTATTGCAAGAAAAAAGAGGACAAAGAAGCTGTAAAACCTGACCCCGCAGGAACTGTGTCTATCAATATAAATGTTACTTACAATGCTACTCCCGTAGATTTGTATGGTGGTATAATGGAAAATAAAGATTACTTTTATATTACAGGAAGCGATACCACTTATTTTTCTATGGTGTAAGTAAGTAGTTGGGGCTGGTTTCCTAATAAGGGTGGTGAATCTGCCGACATAGGAGAGGTTAGAGGACTTGGTTATGTAACTGATATCCCCCCAGAGTGGCTGCGCTAAAAATATAGCCGCTACGAAAGGACATGGTTATTTCATTAGGTATAAACATTCTAAAAATTTCAATGATACAAAATTCCAGATGCATTATGCGGCACTTTATGTAGAAGATTATCTTATTAGTAGTACCACAGGTGGTATTAAGTTAAAATATAAAAATCCTTATTGAAGGTTCAAAATAGGTAAAACTTCTAAAGCCCTGCTATTCTTACAATATAGTGAGGTTGTATTTTTTTCTGTATTTTTGTATCATGAAATACTACAACAATATACTGGAAACCATAGGTAATACACCTTTAATCAAACTGAATGCTATTGCGTCACATCTCAAACCGTTGATATTAGTCAAGGTAGAGTATTTTAATCCCGGAAATTCTGTTAAAGACAGAATTGGCTTAAAAATGATAGAAGACGCCGAAAAAGCAGGCTTGCTAAAACCAGGCGGAACTATTATTGAAGGTACATCAGGCAATACAGGAATGGGACTAGCGTTAGCGGCGGCTATCAAAGGATACAGATGCATTTTTACTACCAATGACAAACAAAGCAAAGAGAAAATAGATATTTTACGCGCTTTGGGAGCAGAGGTAATTGTATGCCCTACGGCAGTATCCCATGATGATCCCCGAAACTATCACAATGTTGCGTTACGCTTAAATCAAGAGATTCCTAATTCTTATTTCCCCAATCAATATGAAAATCCATCTAACTTTAAGGCACACTATGAAACTTCTGGTCCTGAAATATGGGAACAAACTGAAGGTAAAATTACACATTATGTAGCAGGTATAGGAACGGGGGGGACAATATCAGGTACAGCAAAATACCTTAAAGAAAAAAATCCTGATATCAAAGTTGTGGGTATAGATACTTATGGTTCAGTGTTCAAAAAATACAAAGAAACAGGTATTTTTGATGAAAATGAGATTTATCCGTACAGAATTGAAGGGATAGGTCAGGATAATTTACCTTCCAACGTACATTTTGATTTAATAGATGAAATAGAAAAAGTAACAGACAAAGAAGCCTTTCTTGTAACCCGAAAATTAGCACGTCTGGAAGGCTTGTTTGTAGGGGGTTCTTGTGGTGCGGCAGTAGCAGGTGCTCTACGCTATGCAGAAAAACTCTCCTCTGATAATGTAATGGTTATTCTTTTACCTGACCATGGCAGTCGTTACATTGCTAAAGTATACAATGATACCTGGATGAAAGAAAACGGATATTTGGAAGAAGAAACACAACTCACAGCATTGGATTTGATAAAACGCAAAAGCAAGGATTATCAGTTTATAGCAGTTCAGAAAACGGATACTTTGGCACAGGTAGTCAAGATTATGCAGGAGAAAAACATTTCTCAGATGCCTGTTATGGAAAATGGAGAAGTAGTAGGTAGTAT
Organism: uncultured Bacteroidia bacterium; assembly: GCA_938028625.1. Classification (GTDB taxonomy): domain Bacteria; phylum Bacteroidota; class Bacteroidia; order JANWVE01; family JANWVE01; genus JANWVE01. Next base: position 19,172 of record CALIZB010000128.1, read on the forward strand.
CACAGAAAGCAGATTACTGAATAAACTTATTGATGACCCAAGTGTAAAGAATGAACCCGTAGAAAGTATCATGAGTTATCCTTTTCCTTTTGTAATGCCTTATACTACACTTGATGCTATGACTAAAATGATTACCAAAGATAACCCCGCATTATTGGTTAAGTTAGATGATAACTCTATTGATATTATTACCAAATATGATTTGATTGCAGGACTGACAAACTAATCTTATAGCTAATGTTATAAGCATTATAACTCAAATCTTATAATACAAGAATACACAGGTATAAACGTGTATTCTTTTTTTTGTTCCACGTGGAATTATAATGCTTCCTGAAATTAAAATGTTTTTTGTTTCACGTGAAACAAATTAAGTTTTTCATTTTCTTTTTCACACATCACTTTCTTCTCTTGTTTTGTTTTGTCTTTATATCCAGAGAGGTGTAGTAAACCATGCACCATTACGCGTAGTAGTTCTTCCATGAAAGATACCTTATATTTTTTTGCATTTTCTTTTACACGTTCTACGGATATATAAATTTCTCCAATAAGATTATTCTCTTCTGTGTAGTCAAACGTAATGATGTCTGTATAGGTATTATGATTAAGATATGTCTGATTGATATGTAACAGATATTCATCAGAACAAAAAATATAGGTTATTTGCTTTATGCTTTTATGCTCTTTTGCAGCACACTCCTCTAACCAAAGTCTTATTTTATTCTTATTCTTTAACCTGAATAAAAAATTTTCTTCTGTATAAAATACTATCTTTTTCATAATACAAAAATACAACAGTATCTTTTGTAATTTTGTACCATGGAAAAAAAACATCAATACTTTGTTACAGGAATAGGTACAGGAGTAGGTAAAACTTTTATCTCTGCTTTGCTTACCTATAAACTTAAAGCTAAATACTGGAAGCCTATACAGGCAGGTACACAAACGGGTACTGATACAGAATTTGTTCAAAAAATGACCCAACTCTCTGATGAATATTTTATACCTTCAGTACATACGCTCAAAACTCCTGCATCTCCACATCTTGCGGCAAGCATAGAACAAAAACAGATTTCTCTATCAGATTTTTCTATAAACATTGCTGATTGTTCTAATCTTATTATAGAGGGTGCAGGTGGTGTGCTTGTTCCTCTCAATGACTATCAGACTATTCTTGACCTTATCCGTTTTCTCGGTTTACCGGTTATTATAGTATCTCAGCATTATCTTGGTTCTATTAACCATACCTTGCTTACGGTGCGCATGCTAGAACATGCAGGTATTCTCATCAAAGGAATTATATTCAACGGTTATAATCCGGACAGTGAACGCATCATACTTAAAATGTCTAATCCTGATTATTATCTAGGCACTGTTCCAGTGATTAAAGAAACAGATATTGATTGTAATACACTTATTCATAAAATAAACTTATAAGTGTATAAAAATAAACTCATAAGTTGTATAAATATTATCGGTGTACAAAAATGTTTCACGTGAAATTATAACAAAAAATTTTGTGGTTATAATGAAATCTTATAAATGCCCGCTATCTTTGTGTTATGGATATTTCTAAACTTTTGATGCAAAAACCTATTCCGCTTTATACTGTTGTCAGCAGAGAAAAAGATAAAAACCCAAACTGTTACTTTATAGACCAACCCCAGTTTGAACCGTATAAATCTGATACTTTTATTGCTAATGTAGCTCAGGGAGGAAGTGTAAACTGCGAATATATCCGCTTTTGCGCACATGGCAACGGTACACATACCGAATGCTTTGGACATGTATCTAAGCAGTTTTATTCTGTGCAGAATGTAAAAATTCCTTTTTTAATGTTGGCACAGATGGTTACAGCTACTGTGGATATAAATCCCATAGAACAGGAGGCACAAGAGTTTATGAGAGAACATCAGCAAACGCTTAACGCGTTAGGCAAACTTGTTGGATTAGAATCTGAAAAGAAAAAAAGTCAAAAAAAACCTTTATATTCTCTTGAAGAACTTCCTTTTCATACCATAGATTTTTCCCGTATTACGGCACTGATAATAAGGATTAATTTTTCTTTGGAATTTATGGTTCAGAATAACCTTGACCGTAAAAATTTCTCAGGCAAAAACCCTCCTTTTTTTACCCCAAGTCTGATACGGTATCTTAAATCAAAAGGTATACAGCATTTGCTTACTAACCTTCCTTCCATTGACCCTGAAAATGACAATGGAAAATTAGAAGCACACCTTGCTTTTTGGGGAATGGAAAACCGTGAAAGTATACCCTTGTACCCTAATGATACCATTACAGAATTTTGTAGTATCCCTGACCATGTAAAAGACGGTTTATACTGGCTACATCTCGGATTAAGTCCGTTTGAAAGTGACGCTGTACCTTCTATGCCCGTTCTCTTTCCTGTTTCTGATAAAAATATAATTTAACAGAGAGGATTTTAATAAGATATGCAAAATATAACTTTGGATTATACCTCTTACGGAAAACCTGACGAAAACATTGTATTTTTGGTTCACGGCTTTAAAGGTTTCAAAGACTGGGGATTTTTTCCTTTTATGGCACACAGTATTGCAGAAAAAACGGGTTTTCAGGTTATTGTCTTTAATTTTTCTTACAATGGGTTAAACCCTGGAGATACCGAAATTACAAACGCTGAAAAATTTGAACAAAATACATATTCTCATGAAATAGATGACCTTACAGCCATGATAAACGCCGCCGAACAAGGGTATTTTGGAAAAAAAGCAGAGCATATTTACCTTATCGGGCATAGCAGAGGAGGGGGAATAGTCTTACTCACAGCTTCAATATTACAAAACCCAAAAATTAAAAAAGTAATTACGCTTGCTACCATAAACCATGTAGATAGATTTGATAACGAATTATGGAAAAAACAAGGTTATCTAGAAGTTGTTAACGGCAGAAATGGACAAATGCTGCGACTGGGCAAAGCTCTTTATGAAGATATTCAGCAGTATAAAGATACAAAACTCAATATTCTCAACGCTGTACTCAATATAGATGTTCCTATTCTTTTTATCCACGGCACACAGGACGAGTCTGTACCCTATCAGGAAAGTATTGTTTTACATGAGTCGCGCATAAAGCACGAAAAACCGAGTTTTTTATTCACCATTGAAAATACAGGACATACCTTTGGAATAAAACACCCTTTTACTGTATCCAGCTCCGAACTTATACAAATTACAGACAAAACTGTGCATTTTATGCTCAAACTTCCATGAGATTTTTATGATGTATCCGATTTTTTATATCTTTGTTTGCAGATAAAAAACCATGAAATATATTAAAGTTGCAGGAGCATGCGTCAATCAGACCCCAATGGATTGGAAAGGTAATCAGGAACGCATTATACAAGCCATAGAACAGGCAAAGCGAGAACAGGTATCTCTTTTGTGTCTTCCTGAATTAGCCATATCAGGGTACGGTTGTGAAGATATGTTTTTCAGTGATTATGTGCCTGAATGCTCCTTAAAAAGTCTTTTTAACATTGTTTCTCATTGTGATAACATCATCGTATCCGTAGGTTTGCCTTTAGTCTATGAAAATATGGTTTACAATGTAGTAGCATTAGTTCAGAATAAAAAAATTCTTGGTTTTGTGGCAAAACAGGAGCTTGCTGGTGATGGTATTCACTACGAACCCCGATGGTTCAAGAAATGGCAGGATAATTTAGTGGTTCAGTATGAAATAAACGGCATAAAATATCCGCTTGGTGATATTATTTTTGAAATTGACGGAGTGCGCATAGGTTTTGAAATTTGCGAAGACGCATGGAACGGGGTAAGACCTGCTCAAAATCATTATCTCAACAATGTTGACATTATTCTTAATCCCAGTGCGTCCCATTTTGCTTTTGGCAAAACCAAAGTGAGAGAAAGTTTGGTTAAAGAAACGTCCCGCTCCTATTCCTGTGCTTACATATATAGCAACCTACTCGGTAATGAAGCTGGCAGGGTAATTTATGACGGAGAAATTCTTATTGCACAAGGTGGAAATCTTTTAGCACGCCATAAACGATTTTCTTTTCAGGACTGGCAAATTCACGCCGCAGTAATTGACGTGCATGCCATTCGCAGATTAAAAAAGAAATCCTTTAACTTTAAGGCAGAAATCCCGCAGAGAATGGTCATCAGTACCGAAAAAATATCTGATGCTAATCCTACAGAACAGCACAATACCTACATAGAACCTTTTGAAAGTAAGGAAGTTGAGTTTTACAAAGCGGAATGTTTAGGTTTGTTTGATTACATGCGCAAAAGCCGCAGCCAGGGTTTTATGCTCTCTCTTTCAGGAGGCGCAGATTCTTCGGCATCAGCAGTATTTTGTTCTTATTCTATTCAGGAAGCAGTAAAAGAACTTGGTTTAGACGCATTCAAGAAAAAAGTATCATACCTCAATGTAGATTACAACAAACCTTTGGTAGCTCAACTCTTAACTTGTGTATATCAAGGTACAAAAAACAGCGGCGATGCTACGCTTAATAGTGCAAGAGAGCTCGCAAACTATCTTGGGGCAACATTCTATAACTGGAATATTCAAAGTTTGACAGACAGTTATACCGAAATGATAGAACACAGTATAGAACGCAAACTCACTTGGGAACAGGACGATATTACTTTACAGAATATTCAGGCACGCGTACGCGCACCAGGTATATGGATGATGGCAAATGTAAAAAATGCTTTACTTATCACTACTTCAAACCGTAGTGAAGCCGCAGTAGGTTATTGCACTATGGACGGAGATACTTGCGGAGGATTAGCCCCTTTGGCAGGTATAGACAAAGCCAGTTTAGTAGCATGGTTATACTGGGCATATCAGAACCTCAACATAGAAGGATTAAAATATGTGGTTAATCTTAAACCCGGACCTGAACTTCGCCCACAAGACGCAGGGCAAACCGCAGAAGGAGATTTAATGCCATATCCTATTTTGGATAAAATAGAAAAATGTGCTATTCGTGATTACAAATCCCCCGTAGAAGTATTCAATACCCTTAAAGGAACAGTAAATGCTAATGATGAAGTATTAAAAGGCTACATAAAAAAATTCTTTACCCTATGGTGCAGAAACCAATGGAAAAGAGAACGTTATGCCCCTTCATTTCATTTAGATGACGAAAACCTTGACCCACGTACATGGTGTAGATTCCCTATCTTAAGCGGTAATTACGCAGATTTGTTGCAGGAATTGGACAAACTGTAAAAAACTAAAATGTTATAAGAATAACGAATAGCAATAATTTTAGGTTAATTTTCGTATAAAAATTTGATAATCCTGTTTTTTATGTGCGCCTTTGCAGCATATTTATACAACAAAAGCTATGACAATCGTTTGGACTTACAATAAATAAGCGGCTTTTTTAGGCTGTTCTGTTTGTAAAGGTGAACATAGTTTTGTTTGCCTTTACTTTTTTTCTGTTTCTTCCTCTTCCTCGTCTGGTAAATCTATAATGCCTTCGCCTTTATCCCGTTCTCCTGCAATAGAAATCGTGAGAGAAGGCAATACAAATAAATTAGAAAACATAGCAATTCCTAAACAAAGTGAAACTAACATTCCCATAGCCTGCGTACCGCCAAATTCTGACAGCAAAAATATCCCAAAGCCAAAAAACAAAATAATAGAAGTATATATTTCACTGATGCCGCTTTCATGAATGGCCCTGTACGTGGCTTCCTTAACAGGTTGCTTGTGTTTTTTACGTTCTACCCTGTATCTTGCCAAAAAGCGAATAGCATTGTCTATGGTCATTCCAAAAGTGATACTGAAAATAATTACCGTAGAAGGTTTAAGGGGAACGTTCGTGAACCCCATAATACCAGCCGTAAGTACCAAAGGAATAATATTTGGCAATAAACTGATTATCAGCATTTTGAAGTTAAAAAATAATATCCCCATCAATACAGCGATAAGCACAAACGCAATAATAATGCTTTCTACAAGGTTATTGACAAGATAATAATTACTCCAGCTGAACATTACACTGCTTCCTGTAATATGTATATTTGCCGTTGTATCTATTACACTTTGTACGTCTTTCCTGATTTCAGGAAACAATTGGGTGAGCTTTTTTGAACCCAAGTCTTTCATCTGAAAAGTTATTCTTGCTGTCTGTAAGTCCTTGTCTAACAGACTGGAAAGTATGGGAATACTATCTTTGCCCCGCATAACAAACGTTGCCATATTTCTGTACTGTGAGGCATTGGGCAAAGTATACCCCATAGTATCATTGGCATAAAATACTACCTGTGTGGCAAATTTAAGTATCTCAATTACAGAAATGGGTTTGGAAAGATAGGCATTATGCTTTTGATACAAAGTATCCGAAAGTTTTTCTATTTTACGTAAGGCACTTAAACTTAACAGCCCGTTTTTGCGCTTGGTGTCTAATACTAATTCCAATGGCATAACCCCATTGAGATTATCTTCAAAAAACTTCAAATCGCGTTGCAGAATATCTTTTTTAGGAATATCATCTAACATATAGCTGTTGGCTTTAAGAAACGTCATGCCTACGGCACATACAGCAATTAGCCCTAGTGCAACCCCATAGATAACAGTTCTTCGTGTACGCACAGAGCGTTCTATAAAATTCACAAAACCGTTCAAAAATTTGCTTTCTAAATGTTTGAATTGTGCTTCTTTGGGAGCAGGAAGCATAATCAGAAATGTGGGAATAAGCAACAGGCATAAAATATAAGTTACTACTATGCTAACTCCTGCCACTAATCCGAATTGTTGTAACATTTCTATCTGCGTAAAAGATAAACTCAAAAAACCTAATGACGTAACTAAATTATTCATCATAGTAATAGCCCCAATGTGTTCAATCACGTATTTGACTGAGTACAATTTGTTTTTGTTTTTTTTGTATAGGGATATGTATTTGGTTACAAAATAAATGGTATTCGGGATACCTATAATCATGACTAAGGTAGGTACTAATCCTGTAAGCAGGCTGACCTTATACCCTAATACACTCATCAGCCCGCGAGAAAAAATAACCCCAAGACCTGTAACTAACAGCGAAACCGGAATAACAGCAACCCAGCGGAAAAACAAGTAAAGAATAACTATGGTAATGACTACGGAAAGAATTAAAAACTTAACTAATTCATTAGAAACCTTAATTACCATAGCTGAACGTATGTAAGGTAAGCCCGAATAATACAACTCACCTCCTAATTGTTTTTTATACAGTTCGCAAGTGTTTTTTATCTTCTGTGTAATTTCTATACGTTTTTTGGAGTCCAATACTTCTTTTTTTATGGTAACTGCAATGATAGAAACATTGTTATCGGGATTAAACAAGACATGTTTGTAAAAAATCAGTCGTTGTATATCTTTGGCAAAACTATCCGCATCACTTTTAACAGGTTTATGTTCAAATAAAGGACGAATTTTAATTTTTTGAGTGCTATCTTTATACAGTACAGGAGCGTGGGTTATGCTTAACACACGTTCTACACCATTTGTTTGTTTAAGTTTTTCAGAAAGTTCATAAATAGCCTGCAATCCCTCTAATTTTTCTAAACTGTCTTTTTTAAAGCCGATAAACATTACTTTGCCGTCATCTCCAAATATCTGCTTGAATTTCTGATAATACAGATAATCGGGGTGATTTTGGGGAATAATTTTACCTGACGCATAGCCATAATCCATTTCTAAACCTCTGCCTACATACAACATGATGCCTGTAAAAATGGCTATACCCACAAAAATTCCAATACGGTTACGAAGTATAAATCTGGAAATGACCTGCCATAGCATACAACTTGCAAAAGTAAGGATATTGGATAATTTTACAAGTATTTAACCGTATTATTTCTTCAAAAACGGTAAGTCTTCAGGTTTTGTACCTAGAAACTGTAATTCTGCTTCTACACTCGGAACTAATTCGCTCTTCGGATATTTTTTGAGAAAATCCTCATATGCCTTTTTAGCTTTCTCAGTTTGCTTCAAATCATTATTGTATATAAAACCTTTCATAAAACAGGCTTTTTCAGCTTGTTTTGTTTTAGAATAATCTCTAATGAGTTTATCATAAATGGCTATGGCTTTATCATACATTTTGATATTCGGGCTAGCATAGAAATTAGCCGCTTTTGCCAAAAATTCAGGTGATTTTTCATGATTGGGAAACATGTACGTAAATTGTTCATAATGATTAGCCAAGTCCTTCACTATATTTGCGTCTATCACAGGCAAACTTGCAGACATCTGATTGATGTTTCCAAATATCAGTTTTTCTTTGTCCTCTATGAGTTTTATCTGTTTTTCAGGTGTTAGCTGTTGATTTTGACACGCACTAAACAGGATAGATACAACAAATATGAAATGAAATACGGTTCGCATACTTTTTTGCAAAGGTACATAGTTTTTCTTGTTCTTTCAAAAATCAATAAACATCAATTTTATTTTGTATTTTTGTTCAAAAAACAGATTTCATAATATTGGCGGTATTGGAATATGGGCATTAGGCTATCAAGGTAGTAATACAGAATTAGATAATGCTATTTTAGAAAAATTCTCTACCTGCGGTTCAGTTCCTTGTACCTACACGTTTTATGACATGGGCGGACCTAATGGAAATTATTTTAAC
>CALIZB010000129.1 GCA_938028625.1 uncultured Bacteroidia bacterium
TCTAAAAGTGAAAACCAAGAATATTTACAAGAGATATTTGGAATAAGCTCACAGGATATAAAACAAGAAAGAAAAATTCCCGAAAACAAAAATAAAACTGATGAAGAAATTGTAGCAGAGCTTATAGGAAAAAAATTAAACAATAAACAAAACATTGAGCAAAAACAAAACGACCTTTTCAAACTAATGTTTGCATTTGCAAGCAAGAACAGCGAAGGTATATTAGTCGGAGCGTTTATGAACATAGATGGAAAAGATTACTTTGTAAGACATACAGACCCTGCATCTGCAATCAGTGTATCTACTGCATACTCTTTAACAGCAAGAGACGCTACTTTTGTAGACAGATACAAACATGCTCGTCTTATAGCAAGATTAAACGAAATTTTTAACCAAAAAGGAAAGAGTAATAAAGAAAAAATTGATGATAAACAAATTGACGAATCCGCAGATGATATATCAAAACAAACGTTAAAAGATTTTATTGAGATTAAAAAAGATACTCCTGAAAAAATAAAAGAAGAATTATTAAAGGAAAACAACATCTATATAACTTCTATGAAGTTAACAGAAAAAATTCTTGCAGAAGATACAAAGAAGTTAAAAAAGTTAAGTGAAGATGCAAAAGGTGAAATAGTAAAAACTCTTATTATTTCATTAGGAATATTAAAATTTGCAAGAAATAAATTTAGCGAAGATGAAGATTTTGATGAGTTTGCTAAAAAAGGATTTTTAATTAACGAACAAAAGAAAATAGCCGAAAAAATAAAAGATTTAGTTAATTCTTAAAATAAAAAAATTATGGTAAAATTTAAAGACTTATTAAGCGAAGAAGAACAATTTAAGTTCAACGAAGAGAGCGTTGTTCGTTCAGTAGAAAAAACTGATGAACCTTATCAAGAGTATATAACTCCTGTAACTGATTTCACTTCACCATTAGAATTAGACAATTACACCAAAGCGGTAATAGCACATCATGGACAAGTGCAAGCGTTAAAAGAAGCTATTTATATTCAAAGGTTATTAGATGTATTTAACAACAAAGGTGGTGGCGGTGGCGGCGGCGGTAAAGATATAACTGACCCTGAAAATGTTGTTATAAATCAAAACAACAATGAAGGAAACGCAGAATATAATTTAAATCAACTATTAGGGAAATACGTATCTCTTGGAGACAGTCCTTATGATGCTGTTGTCGTTGGAGTAAAACCAAATGGACAAATAAAGTTAAGAAAAGAATACAATATAATGAATACATGGAGCAATGATAATGTTGCTCGGGCAATGGCTGATAGCTATCTTCAAAAAATTATAACAGAAAATAATGGAGATATATCAGGACTACACAACTTTTTAAATGTTTCTGACCCTGATTATGCATACAGGGTAGCTAAAACACTAAATGAAAAATACTTTGGAGAAAATAAAATAAAAGAATTAGCGGCACAAAAAGAAAAATTATTACTAATTGAAAAGAGCTTAAAAACAGAACAAGGAAACGAAGAAAAAATAGAAAGCATCAGGAACGCAATAGAAAATATAGATGAAACTATTGATGTTTTAGTTAAAAAAGACGGAACAGCAAAAATGGCAAAGTCTTTAATTGATGCCAATAATTTTTCTAATCTTATCACACAAACTGATGATATTATAAACAAAGGATATGATGAAACATTAAAACAACGTGGAGTTGTAGTAGATGTAGAGCATTATACAAAAGCAGTTGAAAGGAATAAAGCAATTTTGTTAAACGAGTATTATGAAAATAAAGCAAATGATATAATAAAATTTTCAGAATATGTTAAAAACGAAGAAGACAAGCAAGTATTAAAAGAAATAACACCTAATACTATAAAAACCGTTTTAAACAAATTGCAAGCAAATGTAGACCTTTCTAATGAAGAAAAGAAAGTGGCATCTTATTTATTAGGAGCAACAGATGAAATCTCTATAATAGAAGAATTAGCAAGGAACAAGTCTATATCAGAAAGTTACAGAAACATATCTGATTATTTAGGTTGGGAAAACAGAAACAAAACATTGCAGCGTGGAGCGAATGAAAATGGAATAATGTTTCTTATAGACCCAGAAGTAAGCTATTCAAAGAATGGAAAAAATTATGGAGCAAGTTATTGGCAATCGGAATTAAAAGAAAAAGAGCATAAAACATATAGCGGTATAGCTATTGGAGGACCGTTTGCAGATAAAAAAGATGGACTTATTGAAAGCACAGTAAAAGGAGTTTTAGAAGGATTGGTAACCGCAACAAAAATTGTAGGTTTTTTAATGCCTGGTACTAATGTTTTATTAAACAAAGCAGGATTTTTTAATACATTAGATAAACTTGCACCTACAAAATCAGAACTTGCAGAACGTTCTATTTATAACAGCGACCCCTATGAGGCAAGATGGAATTTTAGTGTAGATAAACTATCTAATGTTACAGGGAATTTTTTAGTAGATTTATTTATAACACGAGGTACAGGAACGTTGGTAAAAGGAACTATTATGGGAGGAGCTAAACTATTAGCACAACATTCAGCAAAAACAGGAGTAGCGGGATTTCTTGCAAGAAAAGGAGCAACTGGTTTGACTAATTTAGCTACAAAAGAAATTAGTTTATTAAAAGGTGTTCCTGGTATTGGA
>CALIZB010000130.1 GCA_938028625.1 uncultured Bacteroidia bacterium
ATAATAGAATTTTACCTATTAAGGATATGCACTTAACTAAAAAATATTTTTTACATAGCAGTATCATCTGTATATTTGAACAATGAAAGCATTTTTTTATCTGTTTTTTTTAGTTTTTGTTTTCTTTTGCTCTGCACAGACCTGGCAAAGTGCATCAGACAGCTGTTTAAAGTACAAAAAACAGCAACAGTACAAGAAAGCTATTGAATGGGGAGATAAAGCATTAGAAATCTACGAAAAATATGCTTTTGTGATGATAGAGTAACACGGTCATTGAGTAGCCTGTAAGGCGTACCGAAATGACCGTATAGTATCCCAAAATGACCGTACATACAGCGTTGGTTTCGGTACGCTTCGCTACTCAGCCACCTTAAAAAAACACGGTCATTGAGTGGCTGCGCCGGTTATAAGTTTACAACATGCCTTTGGTACTCGGTAGTTCCTGATGTACTTGTATCTGAACTGCCCTACTCATTGCTTTGGCAAATGCTTTAAAGATACTTTCTATTTTGTGATGTTCATTTTTGCCTTTGGCTTTGACATACAGATTGCACTGGGCATGCAGACAAAAAGACTTGAAAAAATGTTCAGCCATTTCTGTAGGAAAATCACCTATTTTTTCGCGTTTGAACTTGACTTTCCAGATTAACTCTGCCCTTCCGCCAAAATCTATGGCAACTTGGGCAATGCAATCATCCATAGGTAACAGAAATCCGTACCGCTGAATGCCTTTTTTATTGCCTAATGCTTTAAGCACTGCTTGTCCTAATGTGATAGCCACGTCTTCTATGGTGTGGTGTTCGTCAATATGCAAATCCCCTTTTGCATGAACCTTAATGTCTACCAAGCCATGACGAGCAATTTGCTCTAATAAATGGTCAAGAAAACCAATTCCTGTGTTAATATCTGCTCTTCCTGTGCCTTCTAATGCAATTTCAACAAAAATATCTGTTTCTTTGGTTTTTCGATGTACGCTTGCTTTTCGGTGATTGGCACGTAAAAAATAGTAAATCTCTTTCCATGAAGTTGTAATTAGTACAGCATCAGTACATTCCATACTATTGAGCAAAATTCCTTTTGCCCCCAGGTTTTTGGCTAATTCTATATCTGTCAGTCTATCCCCTATAACATAAGAGTTTACCAAGTCATACTCTTCTGAGAAGTACTCTGTTAGCATACCTGTATGGGGTTTGCGTGTGGGGGCATTTTCATGTTCAAAAGTTCTATCAATATGTATTTTTTTGAAAGTTATACCTTCATTTTGAAAGGCTTTGAGCATTTTATTATGGGGTAGCCAAAAAGCATGTTCAGGAAAATTTTCTGTTCCTAAACCGTCTTGATTTGTTACCATGACTAATTCATAGTCAAAATCCTGCGCAATACGGGAAAGATACTGGAATACTTCGGGATAAAACTCTAATTTTTCTAAACTGTCCACCTGTCTGTCAGGTATTGGTTCGATGATTAACGTACCGTCACGGTCTATAAATAACACTTTTTTTTTCATGATTCTTTTTCAATTTGATTGAGATGATACAATAACAAATCTATTTCACTTTTTTTGCCTGCGGTAATGCGCAAGGTATTGGGAATTTGACTATGCCGATTACGTATTACCAAAGGTACAGAAAGTAGTTTTTGATACAAGATATTCGCATCTGTAACTTCAATTAAAACAAAATTGGCATCAGACGGGAATATTTTTTTTACAAAGCTGAATTTTTTGAGAGCATCAGTTAAATAATCTCGGTTATTAAGTATTTTTTTCACTTTTTTGTATGTTTTTTCAGAATTAAGCAAACTCTGTATAGCCTTTTTCTGATTAACTGTGCTGATATTGTACGGATATTTTACCTTGTTCATATATTCAATAATCATTTTTTGAGCAAACGCCATACCTATGCGTAAGCCTGCTAACCCCCATGCTTTACTTAATGTCTGTGAAACAACAAGGTTAGGATATTGATTTAAATAACGCAGATAAGAGGGTTTTTTTTGTGCAAAATCTATGTAGGCTTCATCAATAACCATAATTCCTTTAAACATTTGGAGAAACGTTTCAATACCCTGCACAATGTTACCCGTAGGGTTATTCGGACTACATAATATTGCCATTTTAGGCTGATAATGCTGTAAAAACTGTTCTATGGCAGGTAAATCAAGGTTAAATTCATTGTTCAGCGGAATTTTATGCATATTAACAGCATTGATATTAGCTAAAACTTCATACATACCGTAGGTAGGGGGAAAAATAAGAATGCTGTCCTGATAAGGTTCTAAAAACACCCGCATCAATACATCTAATATTTCATCACTACCGTTTCCGAGAAAAATCTGTTCAGCAGGTATGTTTTTAAGCCTTGAAATTATTTGTTTTAGTTCTTTTTGATATGGGTCAGGATAACGGTTATACTTACCATACGGACTTTCGTTGGCATCTAAAAAAATGCCATTCTGTGCCTCAAATTCACTTCTTGCACTGGAATATGCTACAAGATTTTTTATATTTGTTCGGATTAATTCTTGGGTTTTCATATTTTTTTGATGGTATTTAATCGTATTGTAACAGCATTTTTATGTGCTACAAGATTTTCGTTTTCTGCCATAATTTGAAGAGTATTTCCAAGGTTAAGCAAACCTTTTTTAGAAATATGCTGAAATGTTATTTTTTTGATAAAACTATCCAAAGATACACCGCTGTACATTTTGGCATATCCTGCGGTAGGCAAGGTATGATTAGTACCGCTGGCATAATCTCCTGCGGTTTCACAGGTATATTTTCCTAAAAATACCGAACCTGCATTCTCAATGTAAGATATCCATTTTCGGTATCCTCTGATAGAAATAATCAAATGTTCAGGGGCATAATGGTTGCTGAACTCAAAGCAAGTTTTTAAGGTGTTAAAATAGATAAGCATACTATTTTCAAGGGCTTTTTTTACAAGAGCATGGCGAGGAATATCTTTAAGTTGTTGTAAAATTTCTTTTTGTACCTGTTCTAGCATATACAGGCTATCAGTAAGCAAAATTACTTGACTGTCTGCGCCGTGTTCTGCCTGAGCGAGCAAATCTGCGGCAATAAATGCAGGATTAGCGAATTTGTCTGCAATAACAAGTACCTCACTAGGTCCTGCGGGCATATCTATGGCTATTCCTAACTCCTGTGCGTATTGTTTGGCAGTAGTTACGTATTGGTTACCTGGTCCGAATATTTTGTATACTTTGGGAATAGTATTTGTGCCAAAAGTCATAGCCGCAATAGCCTGAATGCCTCCAATCTTATAAATTTGAGTAATTCCTGTAAGCGAAGCACTGTATAAAATAGCAGGATGGATATTTCCGTTTTTGTCAGGGGGAGAGCATAATACAACCTCTTTACAGCCCGCAATCTGTGCAGGAACAGCTAGCATAAGTACCGTAGAAAATAAAGGGGCGCTTCCACCTGGAATATAAATGCCTATTTTTTCAATAGGTCTGCTTTCTCGCCAGCAGTATATACCCTTTGTGGTTTGTATTACTTTTTTTTCTTCTTCTTGTGTTTTGTGAAAAGTATAAATGTTCTTTTTTGCCTGTTGAATAGCTTTTTTAAGTTCATCAGATAGATTTTTATGTGCATTATGAATTTCTTGCTTTTCTACCTGAAAATTATTTATCTCTACTCCATCAAATTGTAGAGTATATTCACGTATTGCACAATCACCTTCTTTTTTTACCTTGTCAAATACCGTCTGTACAAGATTTTTTAATGTAAAACTATCCGTTGCAGGTCTTTGAATTAAAGTGTTCCACGTATTTTTATCGGGATTATGATATATTTTGATTGTATTCATAACTAAATGACCATTTTTTCAATTGAACATACTAAAATTCCCTGTGCTCCAAGTGCCTTGAGCTGGTCAATGATATCCCAAAATTCATCTTCTCTGACCACAGAATGCAGACTGCTCCATCCTGCCTGTGCCAAAGGCAAAACTGTAGGGCTTTTCATGCCAGGTAAAATTTTTATGATATGCGGCAGGGCTTCGTCAGGGGCATTGAGTAAAATATACTTGTTTTCAGATGCATTTTTAACCGCTTTAATTCTGAACAGCAGTTTTTCCAATAAAACTTGTTTTTGGCTGTCAAGATGCGGGTTTTTAATTAAAACCGCTTCACTTTTAAGTACCGTATGTACTTCTTTTAACCCGTTCATGAGCAGGGTACTTCCTGTACTGACAATATCAAAAATGCCATCAGCTAGTCCTATGCGCGTGGCTATTTCTACACTTCCGCCGATTTCTTCAATTTCTGCGGAAATTCTGTTCTCTACAACAAACTTTTTAAGGATATTCGGATAACTCGTGGCTATTTTTTTGTGATTAAAATAGCTTAAATCCGTGTATTTTTCATCTTTCGGAACAGCTAAACATAATTTGCACTGTGCAAAGCCAAGAGATTCTACAACCATTACATTTTTATTCTGTTCATGAACTTCATTCAGACCTACTATGCCAATATCGGCTACGCCCTGTTCTACATACTGCGGAATATCATCATCTCGGAGATACAGCACTTCCAAAGCAAAATTACTTGCTTGTGAATATAGTTTTCTATCTTCATTAGGAATTTTTATTCCACATTCTTTAAGCATTTGAAGTGATTTTTCACTTAATCTTCCATTTTTTTGAATAGCTAATTTAAGAATATCCATAATTTTTTCAGCTTTTTCAATAAAAAAACCGCTACAAACAAATGTTTATAGCGGGTGCAGAAAATAACGTACAGTATTTATACACTTATGCACACCGCTTTTTCAAATGGTGATGAACATGGTGAACACAAGTGTGTACAGACTGCATCATTTTTCTGATTTGACTGCAAACTTAAACAGCATTTCTGAAACTACAAAATTTTTTGTAGAGGAATAAACTTTTAATTCATTCAGATTTGTACATCATTATTTGTGTTTTTATAAATATCCTGCCATAATTGCTTAACCTCTGTACTGTTTAACTCTGAAAGTTTTTTGTCGTTGGCAATATGAACGTCTTCTTTAACCTTAGCACCTAAACTTTCTACTGAAGCCACGCGTAAAAGATGTAAAACAGGGTAAGGCGCCTGTATAACTAAATGATGCGATGAGTTTTCGGTATAACCTTTAATTTGGGCAGAGGGGTGAAAAAAAGTAATCTGATATTCTTTATACCATTTTTTGAGGACAAGCAGTGCTTCACATTGCTGAATAAACTTGTTAAATGATGTTATATCTGAAAAATGAGGAAAAACAAGCAGAGAGGTTTCTATTTTGTTATGTTTAGCAATATAGCGTATTTCTCTTTCAAAAAAACTCATACCGTCCGTTAACGAAAAAGCATCACTCACACTTATACGTACCGCATTTTTCTGATAGGGTTCTTTGGCAAACGGACATAAATTCATACCAATAATAAGTTTTTCCAACCAGTTTTTTATCACCTGTATAATTTCGTCTTTTTCCATAAACTGATGTAGTACTATCACAAAGATAGATATTTGTGTTATTCGTACAGTGTTTTTTGTTTTTGGACAGTTTTATTTTATTTTTGTAAACTATGCACATAGAATTAGAACCTGACGATTATTATATCAATGAGCAAGGATACAAGGTTTTTACAGAAAAATATCATCTTAAAAGAGGATACTGCTGTCTGAATGGGTGCAAGCACTGTCCGTATGGATTTCATGAAAAAAAGAAAAAATCATACTACTCCAAAAAACTAGATGCCGATGGAAAAAAATAAATTTAAAGAACGAGATAAAGCTACATTACCCCGTGAAAAATTAGCACTTTTAGGTGTAGAAGGACTTGATGATTCAGAACTATTAGCTATTATTCTTGGTTCAGGTACAAAAGGTAAAAATGTGCTTGAACTTTGCCAAGAAATGATAGATACCTATCAGGGGTTAGCAGGTTTGGGCGATGCTTCATGGCAAGAACTTACCAATATAAGCGGATTAGGTGAAGTAAAAGCAAAAATTATTAGTGCAGTATTTGAACTTGGTAAACGCAGAGAACAAGAATTAAGAAATCGTGAATTTTTGCAAATCAATAGTGTAGAAAAAGCCAAAAAATACATTCAAGAACGCTTTCCTGCTTTGTACGCTGATGCAAGTATAGAGTATTTTTACGTTATTTTTCTCAATCGTGCTAATGCTGTAGTATTTACCAAAGAAATCAGTAAAGGTGGTTTTTCGGCTACCGTAGTAGATGTACGCGTTATTCTTAAAGCCGCTTTACAGTGTAATGCCAGTGCTATGATTTTAGTACATAACCACCCGTCAGGAAATACTACACCAAGTAACGAAGATATTATGCTTACCAATAAAATCAAAGAAGCCGCTAAACTTATGGATATTCAGGTACTAGACCATTTTATTGTAAGCTATCAGGGAACATATAGTTTTAATGAACATGGGTATCTCTAAATCATGGAGCATTTACGTACTTCTCTCTTTGATATTTCATGCTGTATTACTGGCTATTAATCAAGGGTTTTGGGTAGAATTGGATAGTCCTACTTTTGTAGACTTGGCAAAAACAAAATCTTTGTCTTTCTGCACGCCCATAGGTTATCCTGTTTTTTTATTTATCTTCGGAATAGGGGCAAAATTTTTATGGATACCTATTTTTATTCAAATTGTATTAAGAAGTTTAATTGTTGGCTTGATAACTCATTTTTTAGCTAGAAAGTACGCTCTATCTCCTGTACAAAGTCTAATTTTATGGATTATTTTTCATATAGAACCACAACAGATATACTACAATTCTTGCCTTATGGCAGAGAGTTTATTAGTTTCTGTATGTATGGCACAATGGTATGTGTGGCAACAATATCAACTCAAACAAAATAAAACGTATTTATGGTTTTTATACATTTTGATAGGTTTAGCTTTGTACTTGAAACCTATTGCCATAGTAAGCCTAATTCTACTCACAGGATACAGCCTATTAAAACTAAAATCTCGGTATAAGATACTTGTAGCTGTAATTCTTGTGTATGGTTTTTTTTATGTAAGTGTGAGCAGTGTATATTATTGGCGATACTCTACCTTTGAACCTGATATATTCAAAGGAATTTTATTTTGGAATAATGCTTCTGTACTTACACCTACACTTAAAAAAGACCATTTTTTGACAAAAAATCCCGAAGTTAATACGGTTTTAGAACGTATGTATCAACGTAAAGACTGCGAATACGCTTTTGAACAAAACGACAACCGTATATTTGAAGATAGTTCTTTTACACAGCAGTACATTCAACTTCAAATAAAACAAGGTAAAACATATAGAGAAGCTATAGTTCATACCAATAATATATTCGGAAAAGTAGCAAAATCTATTGTTGTTCAATATCCTTTTTCTTTCGTAAAGGCATATATTATTCCCAATACAAAAGAATGGATAAATTCTTTATATGTACCCCATAATATCACTTACCTTGTTCCTACGCATATTACTCAAATATGTACACACGCTAAAACCTATACCATGCACAAAACCGTAGATTTTATACATAGCGCAGTAAAACTTATTTTCTTAATTTTTACAATAGTAAGCACATTTGTAGTAATATTCAAAAAGCAAAAAAACATCTTACAGATGATTATACCTATATGGCTTTTTATATTAATTTACGTATGCTTGAATATTATTTTACATTCATTAGAATATCGTTACATTTATCCCATTATAGCAGGAGCGCAAGTAGTTGCTGTTATTTTAGTTGCAAGTTATTTAAGTTCGGCAGATAAATCAGTATAAATTTTGGTAGGTACAAATTCAATGCTTATTATGCTACTTAATTTTTATTTTTAGCATGAAATTGATACATTTGCACTTATGAAAAAAAATAAGTCTAACAATGATTTAACTTTTGAGAAAGTATGGTTATTATTTCAAGAAACTGATAAAAAGTTTCAAGAAACTGATAAAAAACTTCAAGAAACAGAACGAATACTAATTGAAATGTTCCAGGAAACTGATAAAAAGTTTAAAGAAACTGAGAAAATGTTCCAAGAAACTGAGAAAATGTTCCAAGAAACTGATAAAAAGTTTAAAGAAACTGAGAAAATGTTCCAAGAAACTGATAAAAAGTTCCAAGAAACTGATAAAAAATTCAAGGAAACAGCCAAAAAATTAGGACAATTAGAAGAATTATTTGTCGGACAATGGGGAAAACTCACAGAAGCCCTTGTAGAAGGTGAATTGGTTAAGATATTAAGAGAACGCAATATAGACGTTACAGGGGTAAGTTCTAGAAGATATAAGCTATTTGAAGGTAAAGAATATGAATTTGATTTAATTGCAGAAAATGGCGATGAATTGGTTGTTGTTGAAGTTAAAACCTCTTTATACCAAAAACATATAGACCATTTTATAGATAAACTCAAAAAATTCAAGGATATTTTTCCGCAGTATAAGAATTACAAAATATATGGTGCAGTTGCTTTTATTAAAAGCGGAACAGAAGTACGAAAATATGCCTATAAAAAAGGGTTATTTGTCATTAGAGCAGTAGGAGAGAGTGCTAAAATTATCAATGATGAGAAATTTGTACCCAAAGAGTTTTAGTTACATAATTCACATTTTGATGAATAACATAATTGAACTTTATGAATAATGTTCAAAAATTCTCAAAGGTTTATTGTGTGAGCAATACTAAATTTCGTAATTTTGCCCTTTGTATTATTAAATGTTGTTATGAGTCATCTTATTACAGATATTCCGATTCTTGATGAAGCAAAAGTACATGATGAAAAACTACAAGGTATAGCATTTGAGAGCGAACAGAACAAACACAATCCTGATGCGCGCAGGCTGTATATGGAAACCTATGGCTGTCAGATGAATTTTTCCGATACAGAAATAGTGGCTTCGGTTATGCTCAAAATGGGGTTCAGAACAGAAAACAATCCCAAGAAGGCTGATGTAATATTCCTTAACACTTGTTCTATACGTGAGAACGCTGAACAAAAAGTATGGGAACGCTTAAAACAATACCGCGCTCTCAAAAAACAAAATCCAAAACTGATAGTAGGCGTTCTGGGTTGTATGGCAGAGCGATTAAAAACAAAACTATTAGAGCAAGAAAAATTAGTGGATATAGTAGTAGGTCCTGATGCGTATAGAGATTTGCCTAATCTTATTGCAGAAGTAGACAGCGGCCAAAAAGCGGTTAATGTATTGCTTTCATTAGAGGAGACCTATGCAGATATAAGTCCTGTGAGATTAAACAGCAACGGAGTAAGCGCATTTATTTCTATTATGCGTGGCTGTGATAATATGTGTTCTTTTTGTGTAGTACCTTTTACGCGTGGGCGTGAGCGCAGTCGTGAAGTAAAAAGCATTCTTAAAGAAGTAGAAGAACTTTTACAAGAAGGTTATAGAGAAGTAACCTTACTTGGTCAGAATGTAGACTCTTACAAGTATCAAAACACGAATTTTGCACAACTATTAGCATTAGTAGCTCAGATGGATAAAAATTTGAGAGTACGCTTTACTACTTCGCACCCCAAGGATATTTCTAACGAACTATTGGAAACTATGGCAAAGTATGATAATATTTGCAAATTCATTCATTTGCCTGTACAAAGTGGAAATAACCGCATATTAGAAAAAATGAACCGTACTTATACGCGTGAATGGTATTTAGAAAGAGTAAAAACAGCTCGCAGTATTATGCCTGAAATTGCTTTATCCACAGATATTATTGCAGGATTTTGTTCAGAAACTGAAGCTGAACATCAAGATACATTAAGTATTATGCAGGAAGTCCGCTATGAGCATGCGTATATGTTCAAATACTCCGAAAGACCAGGTACACTTGCGGCACGTAAATATCCTGATGACGTCCCTGATGAAGTAAAAACCCGCCGCCTGAATGAAATTATTGCTTTGCAAACTCAAATATCCAAAGAAAAAAACCTTGCAGATGTAGGTAAAATTTTTACGGTACTCATAGAAGGTACATCAAAACGCTCTGATGCTGATTTATGCGGAAGGAATGATGCAAACAAAATGCTGGTATTTCCTAAAAAAGAAAATCTCAAAAAAGGAGATTATGTACAGGTAAAAGTAAAATATTCTTCCTCTGCTACTCTGATAGGAGAGATTATCTGTTAATATTTCTTGGGCGTGTCCTTCACTTCGTTCAGGTCGGCGTGCTACGGGCTACGCTATCGCTTCGGTGCTATGCACCATGCTATCGCATGCCCTTCGCATGCCTCACGCAAATAGGCATTTCACATTTTTAAGAACCCAGAATCATTTAAACAAAACATTAAGTAATACTTGCAAACAAATTTTTTCTAATATTGCACACAGATTAAAAAAATCATTATGGTACAGGATACAAAAAAACGCAACACAGAGCGGATTATTTTCTTATCTATTATTGTAGTATTAGTCATTGCTTTGGCTTATACAGCACTCAACCGCCAGAAAGTAATTGAATACAGGGACAGAATAGTAAAAGAAAGAGATAGCCTTAAAACTGAAAACATAGACCTTGAAAAAGAATTAGACGAAGTAAATGCTATCGTAAATAACCAAAAAGGTAAAATTAAAGAATTAGACTCTATTGTGGCTTCACAAAATGCGTATATTGAGAAACAAAAAGCACAAATCCGTGCGCAGTTGCAAAAAGGTAATCTGGATAAAGAGCAAATCAAAAAACTCAAGGAACAGATTGACCAACTCAAATATTACGTAGAAAAATACCAAACTAAAATAGACTCGCTCAGTCGTGAAAATAAGGTGCTTAAAGCAGACTTGGAAAAATTCAAGCAAGATAATGAAGAGCTTAAAAAACAAACTATTGAAAAAGATGATAAAATCACCGAACTTGATGTAAAGGTAAAAACGGCTTCCATACTCAAAGCAGAAGGATTTAAATTCAGTATGATAAAAGATAACGGCAAAGAAGACCCAGACCAACCCTTCAAAGCACGCAAAATCAGCAAAATTAAAGTTAAGTTTAATATCGCAGAAAACCGTGTAGCAGATAAAGGAGAACGCACTTTATATATCGTATACATTAACCCTGACGGAAGCGTAAGCCAAGATATGAGTAAAGGTAGTGGCAAAATTAAAACCGTAGATGGAGAAAAAACTTATTCTACATCAAAAACCATCAATTATGGTCAAACTGAGCAGGAAGTTTCTTTTGTGTATGCTAATCCCACAGAATACAAACCAGGTAACCATACGATAGAAATTTATGAAAATGGTTATCTGATTGGAAAAGGTACTTTCAAAGTAAAATAGTTTTTTAATCTCCTTTACAATCAATACTCAAAAGACACAATTTTTTTGTGTCTTTTTTTATACATTTGTAGAATGAAACCTTTATCAAACAATCCTTTTGACTTTATATGGTTTGGCGTAGATTTAGAAGGAATACACGAAATAGATGCCACGTATGGCGGTTTTTCTCTGGAAAATATGCCTGTTGTTCCCGAAAAGTACAAAAATCCTGATTTTTCATGGTTGAGTCCTGACAAGGCAAAAAATGTAAAAGTTAATCCTAAATGGGAAGAAAAACTTAACGCATGTATCAGCACTTTGCCTACTCATTTACAGGACAAGGTAGACCCTGCCTTAAAGTTTTTCATAACACGTAGTCAATTGCATGATTTTATCCCTTCCTGTACTGCCTGCTATTTTCATTTATTAGAAAAAGCTATTTCTTTTGACAGATTAGGGCAAAAAAGCTATCTGATACAGTTTTACCGCGACCAGCAGGATTGTGTTTTGTGGTATTATTATCTCAACGAACAAGGTGAAAACTGTATTTTAGCTTCTACCTTTGCTGTAGAAAAGTACAACTTGGCAGACATAAAAGATGATGCTCTTAAGTATAACCTTTTATACACCTGCCCTGATTTTATTACCTTTATCTACTACACATGGGTAGAGAATCTGGCATGGTTTAGTGCAGAGGAGGGGGAAGGAGAAGATTTTCAGCAGGAAGCTGTTCAAGAATTTATTAAAAACCATAAAGAAAAAAACAAAAATAAATCCTAATTTTGCATACTAACCTCAAATATTTTTCATATTTTTGAGCTATGAACAAAATTGTAAAAGATGCATCAGAAGCCCTTCATGATGTATTTGATGGTGCAACACTACTTTTAGGAGGCTTTGGTTTGTGTGGTATACCTGAAAACTGTATTTCAGAGTTAGTACGCAAAGGCACAAAAAACCTTACTTGTATTTCCAACAATGCAGGTGTAGATGATTTTGGAATAGGTTTAATGCTTAAAAACAGACAGGTTAAAAAAATGGTATCCAGTTATGTGGGAGAAAACGAAGAGTTTGAACGTCAGTTATTAAGCGGAGAATTAGAAGTAGAACTTATTCCACAAGGTACATTGGCAGAGCGTTTGCGTGCAGGAACAGCAGGAATACCTGCTTTTTTTACTCCCGCAGGATATGGTACAGAAGTAGCACAAGGTAAAGAAGTACGCGAATTTTATGGTAAAATGTACGTTATGGAACATTGGATAAAAGGTGATTTTGCTATTATTAAAGCATGGAAAGGTGATGCTATGGGTAACTTGATATACAGAGCTACGGCGCGTAACTTTAACCCCATGATGGCAGGGGCCGCTAAAATTACTATTGCAGAAGTAGAAGAAATTGTACCCGTAGGTAGTTTAGACCCTAACCATGTTCATACCCCAGGTATTTTTGTGGATAGGATATTTCAAGGTAAAAACTACGAAAAACGTATTGAACAACGAACTGTAAGAACAAAATAAATTAACAAAATATAAACATTATAGCTTATGAAAGATTTGCCGCTATTTCAAAGTCTGTATCAAGACTACTGTAAAAAACATTTGGACAGATATATCTCCCAAGATGAATTAGAAGCGCTTGTAATGATGGCGCCTATGCTGGTTGTTGCCCGTTGTGATGGACATGTAGACATTAAGGAACTCGTATCTGTGATAGAAAACTTAGAAATTCTCTATCGCATTGACGACGACCCGCTTAATGACCTTGTTCCCACCGAAGATGTAGAAATTACCCAAGATGACCTTAAAGAAGTAGAGTATTTTATGCAAGATTTTTCTACATGGGAACAACGCTTGTTAGAATTGCATAAAATATACATAGGTTCAGATATAGAAAAAAAACGCCTTTCTCTAATTATGATGGAAGCCGTAGCCGATGCACATCACGAACCTGCCAAAGATGCCGTAAATCATGTATTAGATGAAGATAATACTGTATGGGGCAAAAATATTTCTGAAATAGAACGTAAAACTATTCTTAATCTTGCAGATTATCTTGGAATCAGTAGCGAACCTAAACTTGCTAATGAACTAAAAAGATTACAGCAGTTACAAATGAGTTAAAAAATGCGATATAAAAAGATATTGTAGAGTGCTTTAAAGTCCCTGAAACTATAAAAGTAAGTTTATTTTTCATAGTTTCAGGGTTATATTAGCTATTCAGCAAACACTTAATATAAGTGTATTTTAACAATCTATTCAATTTTGTTGATGGGTATGCTGTGTTTGTTCGGGGCGCATTTGTGGGAATAACAATACTTCCTGAATAGATGGAGAATTAGTCATAATCATAGTTAACCTGTCTATACCTATTCCAAGACCTGCGGTGGGGGGCATACCAAATTCTAGAGCTCTTAAAAAGTCTTCATCAAGCACCATAGCTTCGTCATCACCGCGTTTACCAAGTTCTAATTGTTCCATAAAACGCTGTCTTTGGTCAATAGGGTCATTCAGTTCAGAAAAAGAATTGCATATTTCTTTACCGTTGCATATTGCTTCAAAACGTTCTACTAAACCAAGTTTAGAACGATGTTTTTTTGCTAATGGAGACATTTCCACAGGGTAATCCATGATAAAAGTAGGCTGAATGAGTTTTTTCTCACAATGTTCACCAAATATTTCATCTATAATTTTGCCTTTGCCCATAGTCTCATCAACAGGAACATTAAGCGATTTAGCTGTTTTACGGAGTTCTGCTTCATTCATATTGCTGATATCTACACCTGTAAAATGCTGTATGGCTTCAAACATAGTAAAGCGTTTCCATGGGCGTTTGAAGTCAATAATGTTCTCTCCTACTTTAACCTGTGTGCTTCCATTCGTAGCAATAGCAACCTTTTCAATCATCTCTTCTACCAAATCCATCATCCAGTAATAGTCTTTGTATGCTACGTACAGCTCTATCTGCGTAAATTCAGGGTTATGAAAACGGGACATGCCTTCATTCCGAAAGTCTTTAGAGAATTCATATACACCTTCAAAACCACCTACTATCAAACGTTTGAGATATAACTCATTAGCTATACGCAAATACAATGTCATATCTAATGTATTGTGATGTGTTTTGAATGGTCTTGCCGATGCGCCCCCGTAGATGGGTTGTAGAATAGGTGTTTCTACTTCTAAATAGCCTTTGGCATTAAGGTATTCCCGCATAGTATTGACAAGTTTGGTGCGTTTGATAAAAATTTCTTTTACATGCGGATTTACAATCAAATCCACATAGCGCATGCGGTAACGCAGTTCGGGGTCTGTGAATGCGTCATAAATTTCTCCTTCTTTTTCTTTTACAATAGGTAAAACTCGTAACGACTTGGATAAAAAAGTGAATTCTTTGGCATGAATAGTAGTTTCTCCTGTCTTTGTTTTGAATACAAATCCTTTGATACCAATAAAATCTCCGATATCTGTGAGTTTAAGAAATACTTCTTTATAGAGGGTTTTATCTTCCGCGGGGCATATATCGTCTATACGTATATAAGTCTGAATTTTACCTGTATGGTCTTGAAGTACGGCAAAAGAAGCCTTGCCCATATTACGTACACTCATCACTCTTCCTGCTACGCACACGTCCTGGTAGTTATTTTTTTCAGGGTCATAGTTTTGCAGAATTTCTTTGGCAGTAGCATTGACGGGGTATAATTCCGCGGGATAAGGATTGATTCCTAATGCAATCAGCTGATTCAATTTTTCTCTTCGGATAATCTCTTGTTCGGATAACTGTGAAGTATTCATAATAAATTTTGGCAAAAATACAACGTTTTTT
>CALIZB010000131.1 GCA_938028625.1 uncultured Bacteroidia bacterium
AATTCCTTTTTCTTGGCGTATAATTTTTTGAATTATCCAACCTTTATTCTGAGCATAAGTATTTATTTCTGAATATAACTGTTGTGTATCTAAATTGGAATTAAGACTATAATAGGTATCTTCTATTAGTAAGCGCTTAGGTTCAAAGGGTAATACATACATAAACCGAAATCCGTCTTTTTGAGGCACGGTAGCGTCCATAATGGTGGGATATTCTAAGTTAATGTCATTTTCTAACATTACTTCAAGCCCCAGAAATTTTTGGTAGGCTGTATCCTTGTAATTTTGAAAGGCACCTGTCGCTTGAATAACCCAATCAGCAGTGTATTCTTGTTTATATTCGGTTAGAACAATAGGACTCAAATGTGTATTACCTTGTTGAATGAGAGTGGCTTTTTGTCCAATAATAATGTTTAATAAGGGGTTTTCTGAACATAGCTTCTGTATTCTTAAAGCAAGATTTTCAGATGTAATGCTGTGGTAAGGAATGTTGAGTATCCTATTTATTTTAGGGAATTTTACTTCATATTTTGTCCATGAAGCGTTTATTATAGGTTCTAATATATGCCATGCTTCGGGCAGTATATCCGTTTTATTAAAACTCCATGTATGATTACCGCATAGTTTTTCTGACTGTTCTATAATCAGTATTGGTTTGTTATAACCCTGTTTCAGCCAGGTATAAGCGGCAAGAAGACTGCTTAATCCGCCGCCAATAAAAATAAAGCCGTAGTGAGTGTGCATACTCACATCTATAATAACTGTAACTTTAATATAGTTTCAAAACTCTGTAAAAATGAATGTAAAAATGTCACTTTCCTGTATGCCCAAATCCGCCCGCGCCGCGTATAGTTTCAGGAAGGGGGTCCGTGGGTTTCCATGTGATTTTTTCATATCTGGCAATAACCATCTGTGCAATACGCTCTCCTATTTGTAAAGTATAAGGTTGAGTGCTTAAATTGACTAAAATAACCTTAATTTCTCCTCTGTAATCTGCATCAATAGTACCTGGGGAGTTGAGTAAAGTAATACCATGTTTTATAGCTAAACCGCTGCGCGGGCGTATTTGCGCTTCATATCCGTCAGGTAAAGCAATATACAACCCCGTGGGAATAAGTAGTCGTTCCAAACTTTGTATAGTAATAGGTTCGGTAATATCTGCCATAATATCCATACCTGCGGATTGTTCAGTAGCATAATACGGCAGAGCATTTTTAGAAACGTTTATGATGGGAATTTCTATCATTGAACAAATTTATACATTTTTCCACAACTCTTTAAGTGTAGAGAGATTCTCTTGCATTTTGTTTTCTATTTCTGTTTTCTGACGCATAAAAGTAGAGTGGGTATTTTCATAATATAGTTTAATTTCTAACTGTTCTTCGTTGTGTGTATCTATAATGTTTTTAAGTTGTTTAAGTGGTTCTTCGGGACTATACTTTCGCAAGATTTGGTTGTACTCTTGTATTAAAGATTGAATGAGCGTTTCCAGAGTAGTATTTGTTATCTTAAAGACTTGATACCAAAACTGTGCGGTAAGTTGTTCTATGACTATGTTTGTATTTATATGCAAATTTCTAATTTGGTGTTCTAATGAGTGAAGTTCTGTTTTCAAACTATCTATTTCTCCCTTTTTAGAGATGATTTCAGGGGTATCAAAGTGAGTAAGGTCTATATTTTGTTTTTTTGCTTCTTTTTTAAGTCGTTTAAGAACTTGATTTTTCCATTCCCATACTTCATTAGCACGGATAAAACCTATCTGGGGAATTTTCACAAATTGTCCTTTTTTATTTAATACCTGTCCCTTCTCGTCAATATCTATAACATCAGCGGCAGTTTTAAATCCTGCGTTCTCAAACTGTGTAACAATCAAATGCGGCAGAAATGAGTCTCCGATATACTCTTGGGCTAACTGCTGTTGTATCCAAGGATGAGATGTCCAATCCCGAGAAGCTGTGCTTTTATATAATTTTTTCATATCTTGTTCAATAGATGTGATTTTTTGTTGAGTATCAGTTTTTAGAGTGAGAATATATTTTTCTTTGGCTTGTTCAAAAGGAATATTTTGATTTTGGACAATCTGTTTTATTCTATCAATGTGTTGCGATAAAGTAAAATTTTGGTTATGATTTAATGTTTGTAAGGTGGTAAGATAATTATTAAGTTCTTGTTTAATTGTGGGAATTTGCTCTGCTTTTTGATTGACCCATTTTTCAAGAGTTAGATGTATTTTATTTTTGTATTGGTAGTAAAGTTCATCAATCTTAACAGGAGAGAGCAAAAATGAGTATTGATTAAGCAATGATTTATAGGCCTCTTGTGATTTTTCGGCAATGGCTTTGGTTTGAGTAGCATATTTCATAAGCATATCGCTGTGCTTTTTTTTGAGTTGCTTATATTCTTGAATAAGTTGTTTGCAAGCATTCTGGAGGTAAATAATTTCATTAGTAATGCGTATTTTCTGAGGTCTAAAGAGGGTATCCAGCAGACTGGGTTTAAGTTGCTCTTCATCTACCCAATGAATTTTTTCGTACTGACTGTCTATGTAAGTTGGTAAAACAATTACAGAATTAGGTTCAAATGTATGGTTCAGAATATTTTCATAATTAAAAGAAAATACAGGTTTGGGAAGTGGTATTTGAGGAAACTGTAATTTAGGTTTTTGGGGATGTATAGCTTCCATCCAGTCGGTGGCTTTAACAGACGTATTTTCGTGTTCCAGTACTTCAAGAAATAAATTCTGTAAATTTTTAGGTAACTTTTGAAAAAGTAGATGAGGAGGTGGAATCTGGTTAAAGTATTTTTGTTTTTGTCCAAAAGGAAAAAGTTTTTGTTGTATAGCTGTAGGAATATCTGTAACATTGTTGTAAGGCGCTTTGAAATTGACAGCGGCAAAAGGGTGTATACCTGTCAGAATGCGATAGAAAATAACAGTTATACTAAAAACATCTGTAAAAGCATTAAAAACAGTATTTTTAGAAAAATTTTGCTGATATATAGGCGGAATATATTCGGGGGTTTGCGCTAATGCGGAAAAAAGTAGCTTACCATTTTCAGCAACCTGAACACTGTCAAAATCAATAATAGAAACTTTACCTTTGTGGTTAAAAATAATATTTTCAGGTTTTATGTCCGCGTGTACATACAAGCCGTTTTGGTGTAATTGAGCGAGAGCAACAGCTATATTATAGCACACCACCAGACGAGATTTGAGGTTATCCTGATGAGTACGGTCAAATTTTTGATACAAAGCCACCTCATTGCTTCTGATACGGTTAAGCGGAAATTTATTGGCACAAAGGTATTCTAAAGAATATCCTTCAGCTATGGGCATCAGCAACCCGCCAAAAACGTAGTTTTTGGAATTTTTTTCCTTCACATATACAGTATCTTCAATCCATATCACAGAACGGTGTCCTTTACTGTCCGTAATGGGGTTATGACTAAGCAGATATTCTAATTTTTTTATTTTCTCGGTAGTGATTTTATTTTTGTTGTACAGTTTTACGCAGTATACTGCATATTTTGCAGGAGCTATTACTTTGTAGACTTCACCCTCGCCTCCTCTTCCGAGAGAAGGCTGGTTTTCTATTTCTATTGCTTCTTTGTCTGAACCTAAAAATACTTTCATTTTCTTTACAAAAATAGCATTTTTTATTAAAAGCATGGAATTAACTCCATAAAATAAAAAAGCCCTCAAAAAAGAGGGCTTTTTTAGCTATAAATAAAATTTTATTTGAATTTAGGACATCTTACCCAGTCTAAGTAATAAGAAAGTGTTACACCTGTATAAGAGTACCAATCTTTATCTGTTGGATCACCTCTTTGCTGTCCTGTGCTGAACCAAGAGTACTCTTCGGTAAAGAGTTGATTAGGATCACCTTCGTTAGCACGGTTGGCAAGCGCGAAAGCAACATCACCTTTAGAACCTGCATATTGTTTTATTAAGTATGGGTCAGCGGCTTCTTTGGTGCTTACATCATCAAGATAGTCTGTAAAGAGATAGCGGAAGCCTATTTCAAAGTTAAGGTCTATACTATTATTAATTTTAACTCTTAAACCTGCACCAAAAGGTATACAAAGTTGTGTTAAAGAGTAAGGCTTAATGCTGGAACCAGGTATATTTTGTCCTTCTGTACCTAGGGGTTGCAAAGCATACCATTTGCCGTCATATTTTGCTTTTGGATTAAAGTGATATACACCTACTCCTGCAAAAACGAAGGGATTGTACATTGGGCGGTATCTGTACTTACGGGTGCTAGCAAAGAAATCGTACATGAGTTGCCCACTGAACTCAAATATGTCAGAGCGAAAACTTAGATTACGAGCTTTTCTAACTTTATCCGTGTTTTTCTCGTCTTTTGCGCCGATTCTTCCGAAGGCGGCAAATGCACGCGCAGAAATATGAGAATTAAACTGAACGCGAAATTCTCCACCACCACCAAGTTTAGTAAACTTAGGGTAGAAGTCGTCATCTAAATCTCCAATATAATTCATGGCGCCTAAGGAAGGACCAACAAACATTCTGGGCTTGAAGCCACCTCTCTGTGCATTTGCTTCAAAACTAACAAGCAAGGCTAGTATTAGTCCCAAAACTACTTTATTCATATTCATAGCTAAATTAAAAACTTTTTATGTGTTAAGTATATAGATTTTATCAATAGAAGATTAAAATTTATGATTATAACTTATCTTGATACAAAGTTATGTATTTTTATACAAACCGCAAAATTATTTTATAAATTTTTCTGTAATAATCTTATAAATGTTGTTTTCTAAACCTTTTTTCGGCTTCTCTACTATTCTTCCAAGTTCTTGATTATCACGTAAAAAAATAATCGTAGGCACTTTTTTAACCCCATATTGTTTTACCCATAGTTTCTCATCTTTTTTTGTAGTGTCTATGGCAACAAAAGTGTACTTTTTTATGGGAAGATTGTCTTTTATGCTTAGTAGCCTAGGTATCCATTTTTTGCTGTCCGAGCACCACGTCCCAAAGAAAACAAGAACATTTACCGAGTCTTTGAGTTCAGAAAGTGCTTTTAATTTTTCAGGATTAGCTTTTTTTACCTTATAATTAGTGTCTATTTTGGTTTTCCACTGTACTTGTTTTAAGTACTCCTCTTCTGTAAGGTAGGCAGAGAGATATTGTTTATGACAGGAAACCAAAGTAAGGCATAAAATTAAAGAAAGCAAAACAGTACTAATTTGGCGCATATTGGTTTTCAAAATCAAACTGAATATTTTCTACCAATTTTTTTTCTGCCATTTCCACAGCTTTAAGAAGCATATTCTTGAATGCTTCCGCATTGGATATACCGTGTCCCACAATAGCTATTCCCTCTATTCCTAATACAGGTGTTCCGCCGTATCCCTCATAATTGAAAATACGAACATCTGTTTTATCCTTAAACAAATGATAAATAGACTCTGCATGTTTTAAGAGTACGTTGCCAATAAAACCGTCACATACTATAACATCTGCGCTTTTATTGTGTAAATCTCTGCCCTCAATATTTCCAATGAAATTAATACCTTGCTCTTGTGAAAGTAGTTCATGTACTTTTTTAGTAATTTGATTGCCTTTATTTTTCTCTTCTCCCACATTTAAGAGACCCACTCTAGGGTGAGGTATTTGGTGTATAGTGCGCATGTATGTAGAACCTAACTGAGCAAAGCCAACTAAATACTCGGGTTTACAGTCCATGTTTAAACCTACATCTAATAAATACGCAAAACTACCATCATTTTGTGGGTAGTATGAACCTATGGTAGGGCGTTGTACACCTCTAATTAAGGGTAAAATAAAAGATGTGCCTACCAGCATAGCCCCTGTGTTGCCTGCACTTATAAAAGCATCAGCTTTTTTTTGTTTTACCAGACTTAAACCGAGAGCAATACTATTGTTTGGTTTTTTTTGAAACGCCTGCACTGGATGGTCTGACATGTCAATATATTCTGAAGTATGTACAATACTGACACGGTTCTCAGGTATATTATAATGAGAAAGCAAAGGAATTATTGTTGTTTCATCACCGATAAGGAGTATATTTGCGTGCTTACTTATCTGAATAAAAGATGAGACACCCTCCAAACTGGCTTGGGGGGTAAAATCTCCACCGAATACGTCTAATGCAATGCGCATCCGCTGTGCAAGTTACAAAATTATTCTTTTACAATATACTGCTGACCTCTGTAAAATCCACATGCAGGACAAATAGTGTGATATAACTTTGGTGCCCCGCAGTTTTCACATTTTACAATAGTAGCTACACTGTCTTTTTGGTGTGTTCTACGCTTATCTCTTCTGGATTTGGATAATTTTCGCTTAGGATTTGGCATAACTCTATCTGATTAAAATATTTATGTTAAAATTTAAGTTTTTTAAGTTCGTCCCAACGAGGGTCTGTCTGTTCGGTGTCATTTTCAGAATTACCTATTTTATTTAACCATTCTTCAGGATTTTTTTTGCAGACTATGCAAATTCCATCTTTCTGAATAGGGCGTAATCGCATAGGTAATTCTATATGAGCAATTTCATACAATTCCTGTCCTGCATCGATATGTTTGTCTAGTATAGAAATCCAGCGTACTTCTCTTTCTTCTTTTTCTTCCAGCTTTTCTCTTTCCTGTTCACTGTAATTTTCTTTATACCGATATATAACCTCGTCTTTGGCTTGCAAAGATATGGAAAAATCTTCCGCACACATATCACAGGGTACAATCACCTCGCCTTCAATATACAGTCTTGTATCTATTCCGTAATGTGTTTTTTTGAATTGTAAAGAAGCGCCGAGCTGAGCTTTCTGTATAATACTGTGTTCAAAACACTGAAAGAAAGCATCATCTAAGAGATACTTATATTGATATACACCTTCTTTTAACGAAACCACATTAATCCATACTGTATGCGCATTCATATCTTGCTTACCTAAAAAGGACTGCAAAGTTATGCTTTTGGTTTGGAATAGACAAATTTTTTTTATTTTATATTCTTAACTATTTTCTACCTTTGTAAAATGAATAAATCAATGGTAACACTATTTGGTATGCTCTTGTCGCTGCAATGTATTATGGCACAAGGAATAGAGTTTAGCGAAGGTTCATGGACAGATATTCAGAAAAAAGCAAAATCAGAAAACAAATATATTTTTGTAGATGCTTATGCGGTATGGTGCGGGCCTTGCAAATGGATGGCAAAAAATATCTTTACAGATAAGTCTGTAGGAGAGATTTTTAACAAGAGTTTTGTTTCCTATAAATTTGATATGGAAAAAGGAGAGGGTCCTGACTTTGCAAAAAAATATAATGTGCGTTTTTATCCTACTTATCTGTTTTTCAGTCCTGACGGAGAACTCGTGCATATTTCAGGAGGCGCTAAAGAAGCCAAAGCCTTTATTAAAGATGCAGAAAATGCGCTAAACCCTGAAAAACAACTCTTCTCATTAAAAAAACAATTCGAAAACGGTAAAAAAGATGCAACTTTTTTAGCTAATTATCTTGAAGCGTTAGAAGGTGCAGGAATGACCAAAGAAGCCATAGAACCCTTAAATCTCTATCTCTCTTCTCAAAAAGAAACAGAGTTAATCAATGAAAAAACTTTTAATCTTTTATGTAACCTTACTAATACGGTAAAAGACAAAGGCTTTCAGACCCTGACAAAATATATTGCAGAGTACAGCAAACTGAAAGGAGATAAAGTTGTAAATGAAGCGATTGAAAATATAATTCTTAACAGCTATGATGAAGCAAGTAAAAAACCTGACCCCACACTTAAAAAAGAAACTGATAAAATTGTTTCTGAGGCTTCTATCCCGAAAGAAATGAAAGAGGAGATGGCTTTATATGGTGAAGTTATCTATGTACAGCACACAGGGGATATCAATACGTATTGCTCACAAGTTGACAAATTGATAGAAAAATATCCCGCAAAATATAGCAATTACAACTTTCTCAATAATGTTGCTTGGTATATTTATGAAAACACAGAGGACAAACCTAAACTCAAAAAGGCAGAAGAATATGCTAAGCGCTCTGTAAATGCTCAAAAAGAATTTTTTAATCTGGATACTTATGCTCACATTTTATTCAAATTAGGCAAGAACAAAGAGGCTAAAACCGCTATTGAAGAAGCTATACAATTGGGTGAAGCGAAAAAACAAGATGTTTCTGAAAGCAA
>CALIZB010000132.1 GCA_938028625.1 uncultured Bacteroidia bacterium
AAAGAAAAGTTATCTCATTCCAAAATATACATATCCTCTTTTGATATAGACTTTTTAACACTTCTTTTAAAGTTACGCCCTGCGACTTCGGGTATGGAAGCCCAAATCAATACCAATATATAAACGGTGTGATATACTTGGGTAGACGTATAGATGCATACACGATTAGGTATCAAACTAATCCTCTTAAAGGCTATAATCGTCAGATAAAACACTGCGGGTTTTCTTTGGGTACTTTCATTGGAATCGGCAGTAGTACTGTAGGTCCTAGTACAACTAATAATCAACTCTCTTATGAGTACGACGGTGTAATTCTAAATAAAGGAATAGCGGCTATTGTGGCTGTGGATA
Source organism: uncultured Bacteroidia bacterium (assembly GCA_938028625.1). Lineage (GTDB taxonomy): Bacteria > Bacteroidota > Bacteroidia > JANWVE01 > JANWVE01 > JANWVE01. The sequence goes on from CALIZB010000132.1 coordinate 352, forward strand.
ATTTTACAGTGGGTGTTTCCTTAGGCTTTGATAATTTATTAGATAGAAACAAAAAACTGTGGATATATCAAAATAAAATGAACGTGGGGTTAGTAGTGGGCTTGAACTTAAATTAGTGGGTTGTACTGGATTCGAACCAGTGACCCCTGCCCTGTCAAGACAGTGCTCTAAACCAACTGAGCTAACAACCCCTTATTTTGGGAATGCAAAAATAACATCTCTGTTTTAGTTATGCAAATACTTGTTGTACTTTTGGCATACGGAAATGGATAAGCCAAAATATACCTTTAAAAATTCCGAACGCATGGTACTTAAAAAAGCCATAGAAAACCTGTATCAAAATGGCGAAAGTGTATTTGTATATCCACTCAAAGTAAAATATCTGTTTGATGAGAATAACCCTGAAAATATTTATGCAAAAATCTTAATCAGTGTACCTAAAAAAAACTTCAAAAAAGCGGTTCACCGAAACCGTATCAAACGCCTGATACGCGAAGCCTACCGCCTGAACAAACACAACTTAACTTTGTTTAAAGACAAGCATCTTAACATTCATTTTCATTATGTAGGCAAAACCATACTCCCTTTTGAACAAATACAGGAAAGTATGAAAAAAATACTGATACAACTCTCACAGGCACATACAAAAATATAAACTATGATATGAACCTGTAAATTTTCTGTAACTTTGTAAACCGCAACTTATGCAAGAGTTAGAAAACAACACAGAAGAAACTGAAAGAAGACTATTTATTCATCATTTTAGCATAACAGGCATAGTTGTTATGGCCTTCAGCGCTATTCCTGATATATATTATCAGGTGTGGGATACGCTCTTATATGCCATTTTGGGTATTTTAACTTTTTTGTTTGTTCTTTTACTCAATAAAAAACAACGTTATAGATGGGTTGGCTTAATAGCTGTGGCTGTTTTCTCAGTTATGTTACTGCTATTATGTAAAATTGCAGGACCACAAACTCGGGTTTCTTTATTTTATATCCCTCTGACTATTGCTGTTCCTCTTTTTATCAATTATGAACAAAAATATACTTTTTATACAGGATTATTACTTCCTGTTATTTTAGGCGTAGCCGCTGAAAATCTACCTCTGCCTATAATAAATGTTAGCCCTGACATGACATTAGAAAAACAAGAAGTATACGGAAAAGTGAATTTTATCTTGTGTCTTATTTTTAGCCCCTTTATAGGGTTTCAGGTAGTTAATTTTTATTACAAACAACGAAAATTACTCAAAAAATCTCAACAAGAACTAGTACGGAAAAACAAAGAACTTGTTAGAGTTAATCAGGAGTTAGACAGATTTATTTATAGTCTTAGTCATGATTTACGTTCTCCTGTAGCTTCTGCAATTGGACTTACCTTATTAGCCAAAGACGAAACAGACCTACAACAATTAAAATCTTATTTTATCATGCAAGAACAAGGATTAAAACGGTTAGATAATTTTATTCAGGAGGTTCTCAATTATGCCAAAAATAGTCATCAGGAAGTAATCATAAAACAAGTGAACATCAAAGAAATTACAGATGACATAGTGCTTTATCTTAAACAGAACCCCGATTATGAGAAAATTACTGTAAGTTTGGATATATGTCAAGTATGTGTGTTTTTTTCAGACAGTTTCAGAATAAAAGTTATCTTACAAAATCTTATTTCTAATGCGTTTCATTATCATGATAAAAATAAGTCAGTAAATGAAGTAAAAATCATGTTTAAGAGCAACAAAGAAAAAGCCTACTTTGAAATATGGGATAATGGTATAGGCATACCCGAAGCATATCAACAAAAAGTATTTGATATGTTTTTCAGGGCAAATACACATACCAAAGGTACAGGTTTAGGTTTATATATTGTTAAAGATGCAATAGATAGACTTAATGGCGAAATCACCTTACAATCCAAAGAGAACGAATATACAAAATTCAGTATTACGATACCTAATTTGATAGAAAGATAAAATTTTACTTTAAACTAGACTGTACATTTTCCAGACTAATTTTTTCACCCTTGCCCCGCAGTGCAAGAAATACCTGTGCTGTGGCTAACACATCTTTTTCGCAATAAAACGCAATACGTTTTACATCTTTGTCTTCATAATATACTTTTTTTACCTGACTACCATCTATATCATCTTTGGGGGTAGGAATACCAAAAATAGCCGCTAAAAGCTCTAAACTGGTAAAGTTTTTATTATCTCCGAATTTCCATAATTCCATAGTATCTAATAAATGAGGGGTGTCCCAGGGTTTTCTGCCGTGTAACTGTAAAGGAACAGGTAAAGGAATGTTATTTATAATCATTCTACGGCAGAGATAAGGAATATCAAATTCTTTTCCGTTATGCGCGCAGAGATGTGTGATTTTTTTATCTGTCCATCTTTTCTTTAATATATCTCCAAACTGACTTAACGTTTCTTTCTCGTTATCACCATATAAAGAATGCAATTTAAATTGGAGTTCTGTTTCAGTTTTATACTCAATACTGCCTATACTGATACAGATAATTTTACCAAATTCTGCTGTTATACCACCTTTGTCATTAAAATACTCTTCTGCACTTAACTCTCCACGCTGGCTTGCTGTTTTTTTATCCCATAAGTATTGAAAGTTTTCAGGTAATGCATGAAAATCTGGAGCCATAGGAACGGTTTCTATATCAAGAAAACGGATTTTTTGTAAGTCAATAGTAGTAAAATCCTGATTTTTGTAAGAATAATCTAAATTTAACATAAGTATATTTTTTTAGCAAAAATACAGTTTTTTTTCTCAATACCACAAGTTTTTTCTACAATTTTTTTATTCTCAACAAAAATTATCAAAAATCATGTTCAGTACTCAATTTTATCTTAAATTTGCAAAGATGAATATTACAAAATTTCTGTTTTTTCTTATGTTAAATGCGGCAGTTTCTGTTTTTGCACAGGATTTGTCAGATGTATACCGGTGGTCTTTTACAGGTATAGGAGGCACAGGAAGGGCGGCAGGTTTAGCCAATGCCCTAACTGCTCTCGGCGGTGATGCTATGAATGCTACTATAAACCCCGCGGGATTAGGCATGTACAGAAAAAGCGATTTAATGCTGACTTTCTCCACCCGTATAGGCAGTACATCAAGTAAATATATAGAAACAACTTCCAATGCAGGCAGATTTAACTTTGCTATTTCTAATTTTGCTTATGTATTACCACTTAACCCTGATGACCGCGGAGGACAAGGCTGGCAAGGCGCTGTAGTTTCTTTTCATCTCAACCAATACAATAACTTTGCGAGGAGAACTATTTTTTCAGGCTATAACGCAGTCAATTCTATTTGTGATTTTTATGCGCAAGAAGGCAACCGCACAGGAGTATCAGATAATACCTATTTTGGCAGATTAGGCTATAATACTTATCTCACAGACAGCGCAGGAACGTCTGCACTTTTACCTGCCATTGATGGCGGCAAAGTCAATCAATCTTTTAATCGCTTTGAAGCAGGCAGAATGGGTGATTATGGTATTGCTATCGCAGGAAATTATGCCGAAAAATTATTTCTGGGTGCAGGAGTAAATATTGTACGCGGCGTATATAACCGTGAGATTGAATACTCCGAAGAAGCCGAAAACGCAAGTTATAACTATATTTTATCTAACAACGGCGGTACTGACGGCTATGGGCTGTTCCGTAATACCTACAAAGATGTACTTAAAACAAAAGCCACAGGGTTCAACGCAAAATTTGGTGTTCTCTATAAACCTAATAACACATTAAGATTAGGATTACAGTTTCAGACCCCTACTTTTCTCGGAATGGAAGATACCTATACTACCAAAGTAACCGCTGATTTTAGTAAAAAAATAGGTAACCCTAATTTTGCAGCACCATCTTATACAGACAGCATACGTGGAAAATATGAATACAACATTGTTACTCCTGCAAGGTTAAATCTTGCCGCCGCATTTTTTATAGCCAGAAGAGGTTTTGTTACGGGAGAAATAGAATATGTTAATTACACCCGTGCAGCTATCAGCGACCAAAACAACTCATTCCGAGAAGTAAACAAACAAATTGCAAGAAATTTTCAGGCAGTTATCAATTTTAGAGTAGCAGGTGAACTCCGTTTAGATGACCACTTCCAGGTTCGTACAGGATTTGCCGCTTTAACTACTCCGCT
>CALIZB010000133.1 GCA_938028625.1 uncultured Bacteroidia bacterium
TAGAAATAAAAACAGAACAAGATAATGAAAAACCTAAACAAGAACGTACTTTTGAAGGCTTTTTTGAAGGCATAAGTCAGTTGGAAGGGGCAGAAAATGAAGTAAAGCAAATATCTACTATTTTACCTAATGCAAAAACTACTTTTGGTGCAGAAGCTACTGAAGAATATGTAAAATCTATCAAAAATCCACGTATTTTGCATATAGCTACGCATGGTTATTTCAGAAAAGGACAGTATCAAAGTAGTATGCAGGCTATGCTTAATGCAGGACTTTTATTTTCAGGCGTAGTAGACTATGACCGCATGGAGATACGCCCATTAGACAAAGAAGATGGCAGACTGACAGCATTTGAAGTGATGAACATGGAATTAGACAGCACAGAACTTGTTGTGTTAAGTGCCTGCGAAACAGGTTTAGGACAGGTGAGCAAAGAAGGGGTGTATGGCTTACAGCGTGCTTTCAAAGTAGCAGGTACACAATGTATTATCATGAGTTTATGGAAAGTGAGTGATGAAGCTACGCAGTTACTGATGACTAAATTTTATCAAAATTGGCAGAAAAAAGGCATGAATAAGCGTGTAGCTTTTGAAACTGCCCAAAAAGAGATTAGAAAACAATATAAAGAACCGTATTACTGGGGCGCTTTTGTGATGATTGAATAATGTAAAACCGTTATTCACTAAATTTGAGGCTATATTCACCTATTACGGGTAAAAAATTACTTCAACAACACAACATTCCAAGAAAATATTCCGTTATAGGAATAGCTTTTGACATATTTGTGTTAATCTTGTATTATGAATGAATTAGAAGTATCTGGTGAAATTATCAACAAAGTAGCAAACAGTAACTTAAAGGTATTTAACCTTGAAGATATCTATGACCCACACGAGAGAATAGTACTAGACATCAAAGACCAACTTTACATGGGCATGATTCTGCGAGAGAAAGATTTCAGAGAATTTGTTAAAAACCATGATTTTACCCAATACAAAGATAAAAATGTAGCCATTACTTGTAGTGCAGACGCTATTATTCCTACTTGGGCGTACATGTTATTAGCTTCAAGATTAGAAGGTATAGCGCATTATTTTGTATATGGCACTTTGGAGGATTTAGAAAAATCATTATATCAAAAAGCACTTTCAGAAATAAATTGGGAAGAGTACAGAAATGAAAAAGTTGTGATTAAGGGTTGTTCCAAAGTAAACGTACCTGTATATGCGTATGTAGAAGCCACTCGCAAATTACATAGTGTTGCTGAAAAAATAATGTATGGTGAACCTTGTTCTACTGTTCCAATTTTCAAAAAATAATTGTATCTTTGTCTTATACATCTTTAACAATAAAAAATCAATATGGGATTATTCAGTTTCTTAAAAAATGAAGCGATTGATGTCATTGAATGGGTAGACGCTGACCGCGACACCATAGTATGGAAGTTCCCCGACAATGATTGTGCTGTAAAAAACGGTGCAAAAATGACTGTAAGAGAGTCTCAGGTAGCTCTTGTGCTTAACAAAGGACAGATGGGCAGTTCTTTTACCGTTGACGACATGGAGGTATACACCCCTGGCTTGCACACACTTTCTACCGATAACATGCCTATTATTACCAAACTCAAAAGTTGGAAATATGCGTTCAATTCTCCTTTCAAAGTAGATATTTACTATGTAAATACCCGCCAGTTTACAGATATGAAATGGGGAACACCACAGCCTATCTTGGTTCGTGACCCTGAATTTGGACAGGTACAACTCCGTGCTTTTGGTACATATGCTTTTAGAATTAACAATCCTCCGAAGTTCTTCCGCGAAGTAGCAGGTACAAACCCCCAAATCACTTCTGATGAGGTAAAAGACACTTTACGCAGTGCCATTATTAGCCGTTTTGTGTCCACCGTAGCTAAGAGTGGTAAATCCGTGTTAGATTTAGCTATGTTTTATGCAGAGATGGGCGACCAACTCAAACCCGTATTGCAGGAAGAAATTAAAGAATACGGTATAGAAATTACGAAATTCTACATAGAAAGCATCTCTGTACCTGAGAATATCCAAAAAGCTATTGACGAGATGACCACAAAAGGCATGGATATTACTATGCAACGCAAACAGAAAATGATGGATTTGGAAATGCAGAACCTTGAAATGCAAACCAAAATGAACATGATGAATCAGGTACAAGACATGAACAAATACATGCAGTTCCAAATGGCAAACAATATGGATAATCCCAATACACGTGGTGGTGAAATGAGCGACCTTATGAAAATGCAGATGCAAATGCAAATGATGAATCAAATGATGAACCAAAACAATATGAACATGAATATGAACCAAAATAAAACCACTACTACACAGGAAGACGCTAAAGCCAAAGTTATGGCTACTCTAAAAGAACTTGGCGAACTTAAAGCGGCAGGTATTATTACAGAAGAGGAATTTAACGAAAAGAAAAAGGAACTTTTAGCTAAACTATAAACTAAAAACAAACAAAGAACTTTGCATTGCTCATTATACTTAAAGGTTGGTGAGCAATTTTTATTATGCGCATGTTAGTAAGTTCAGATGACTAAAGTCTATGTGAGTTTGAAGATAACTTGCGTAACCCCCCCTTCATTTATCACTTGGTAACTATCTATGTCTTTTGCATGTCTTTTAAGGTATGCATGAATATATTCTCGCAATTTACCTGAACCAATACCATGTATTATTGTAATTGCAGAAACGTTACTGATTAAAGCCTGTAAAAAGAAATTCTCAAATTCTAATCTTTGTAATCTAAAAATCTCATCAATAGCGTCTTCGGAAACTTCAAAATAGGTAGGATTAGTTTTTTGCAAAACTTCCCAATGTAAATCTATTTCTGTGGGTATTTCTGCCTTGTTTTTTGGGATTTTAGGTTTGTTCTGCTGATGTCCTATACCTTGCTGTTTTAGTTTTTCTACCTGTTCTGTTAAAGAGTCTTCCTGTTCTGACTGTACAGATATCTCTTCCTTGTTGGGTTCAGGTACTGCTTCTGGTGCTTTTTTTTCAAGGAGCATAAGCAGTTTTGCATCTACTTCTATGTCCATTTCCATTTCCTGAACGTACACGGTAATTACATTACCCTGCACATGCGTTACTTTCCCTGTTGCTTTTTCATGGATTAAGGCTACTTTATCACCTATTTCAAATTTAGCCATAAACAAAGTTAAAAGAAATATCTTTATTTTTCAATTGCTTGTGCAAGGTCTTCTATCAAGTCTGAAACGTCTTCTATTCCCACAGAAAGCCGTATAAGCGTGTCTTTTAAGCCATTTGCTATACGCTGTTCGCGGGGTATAGACGCATGTGTCATAGTAGCAGGGTGTCCTATCAAAGATTCTACTCCGCCCAGACTTTCAGCTAATGAGAATAAATGCGTATTTTTAAGCACTTTAAGCGCATCTTCCATTTTATCTCCTTTGAGTGTAAAGCTAATCATGCCCCCAAAATCACGCATTTGTTTTTTAGCAATCTCATGATTTTTATGTGTAGGCAAACCGCACCAATATACATGCTCTACTTTTGGATGTTGCGTTAAAAATTCAGCTATTTTTCTGCCGTTATAACTATGCCGTTCCATACGTAAATGCAAGGTTTTTACACCTCTTAACACTAAAAAACAATCCTGCGGACCTGGAGTAGCCCCCGAAGCGTTTTGAATAAACTTCAACTGTTCTGCCAATTGAGCGTCATTAGTCATTACTGCGCCCATAACTACGTCAGAATGCCCTGAAATATACTTGGTAAGTGAGTGCATCACCATAGTAGCCCCCAAATCCAAAGGATTTTGTAAATACGGCGAAGCAAAGGTGTTATCTACTACGGTAATCAAGTTATGTTGTTTTGCTAACGCACTTACAGCTTGAATATCAATAATGTTAAGCATAGGGTTAGTAGGTGTTTCTATCCATATCATTTTTGTATTTTTATTGATATAAGGCAGAATATTTTCAGGGCTATCCATGTTAATAAAATGGAATTTTAGCCCAAATTTTGCATAAATCCGCATAAATAAACGATATGTGCCACCATACATATCATTAGTAGCAATAATTTCATCACCAGGTGAAAATAGTTTAAGAATAGCATCTGTAGCGGCTAATCCTGTGGCATAACAATAACAAAACTGTGCATTTTCTAATGCGGCAAGATTCTTTTGTAGTGCGTCTCGCGTAGGATTTTGCGTACGCGCATATTCATAGCCTTTGTGTACCCCTGGTGCTTCCTGTACATACGTGGAGGTCTGAAAAATAGGTGTCATAATAGCGCCTGTGGAAGGGTCTGGTTCTACGCCTGCATGAATAACTTTTGTTCCGAATTTCATATCCCAAAAGTATAAAATTATTTCTAACTTTGTTAAAACTATGAGAAAAGGACTTTGGCTATACTGGGCATGGGTATTTATAGGGTTAAGCGTAGTGATTTTTTTGTATAGATTACAAGAACGAGAAAAAACAAAACAAAACAAAGTAAATGCCCGAAGTCTACAAATTGTATTTACAAATTTAGAGAAAAGAGGTACTAATCTTGTAAAAAAGCTATCTGACGAATTGGAAGCTGAAGCTTTGCTTATGCCATACAATAATTTGAAATTGTTCAGCAGAGTAAAAAACATTGAAAACAATGAGTTCTACGTTTATGTTTTAGACCATAACCACAGCCTTCTGGCATGGAATACTAATGAATATACACCTACCAATGCAGAGTTTGACACACAAATAGGGCTAAAAAAAAACCTTACCGTACATAAAAAAAATCTTGTCTATTACAGTATCATGGAGGAGATAAAACAACAGCAAAACACTATTGGTTATGTGTTCTTGTTTATTCCGTTATCCAAAAAATACAGTATAGAAAACCGTTATATTCAGTCCTATTCTGTTTTTGACAATTTTACAGGCATAGAATGCGAATTTGTCAATGATATAAAAAACACTAATGCCTTTCCTATTCATAACTCTGCAAAAGAATATGTAACCAGCATTCAGATAAAACCTAAACTTAATTACGTATCTGATATACAAAAATACTTTGTTTTATTTGTTTTTTTATGGAATATATTGCTTTTGTTAGCCATTCATCATACGCTTAAATACACCTTACATAACCGAAAACTAGCTACCATATTTTTTACTTTATTTGTTATTCTACTACGCTACGGAATGATTTACTATCACTTTCCGCAAAATTTTTACTCTATACCGCTTTTTTCTCCTACATATTATGCCGCCAACAACTGGAATGCTTCTCTCGGAGATTTGCTTATCAATGCAGTACTAGGGCTTATTCTTACTTTTGAATGGTATTATGCTTTTTTACAGAAGCACTCTGTACAGAAACACATCCCCCAAAAAAATATCTTTATTATTTTATTTATACTCGCTATTTACTTGGTTTTTAGTACAACAACCTATCTGTATCAAAAAATTGTGTATTCGGTAGTAATACACTCCAACATTCATTTTGATTTTACAAATACACTCAAAATAGACGAGTATATTGTTGTTGCGGTATTTGCTTTGATGCTCATTTTTTTATGCTTTTTTTTAATACAATACTGGCTAATAGGTTTTTGGATACAAGTGTATAAAAAAGAATATGTTTTAATCTTGTTAGTCGTACATATTGTATTGATAATCATCAATACATTCCTACTACCATTTACACAAAATTACCTACTATGGTGGATAATTCCTTCATATCTTGTATTACTGACGTACATTCGTTATCATACAGAATATAAACAAAAACTATTTTTTGCTTTTAATCACAGTTTAGGGTTAGTATTTATTTTTGGTTTAAATTTAGCCACTCATATTCATTACTTTTGGCAGGAAAAACAAAATCAAGAACAAGTACAGTTTGCTCTTCGCAAAGCCAAACAACATGATGAGATATTAGAAAGTGTGTATAATGAAGTAAGTAAACAAATCAAACAAGATGAATTTATTCAGCAGTTTATCATGGATAGTACTGCCTATACGCCTACACTTATCCAAAAAATTGAACGCTTTGTTACTAATGCTACTCAATACTATACCTGCGATATTGCCATTACAGATGAAAACAATAAAGTATTGTATTATCCTAAAAAAACACAACTTCGCATCAATGAACAGACCTTACTCAAAAGTGAATATCAAATCAATGATGAACTATATTTTATTCCTTACAACAGAGAATTTATAGAAAATTTGTATGTGGCTATCATTCCGTTCAGGCAAAAGGGAAGAGTGCGTAAAATTCAGATAGAGTTTATTCCCAATACAGTATACCGTAATGGCTTGTATCCGAATTTATTAGTAGATAAAAAGCAATATAAACTGATGCAGGGGGCTTTGCGATATAGTTATGCCGTGTATCATGAAAATCAATTGGTGAATATGCAAGGTAACTATAACTATAATTTTCAAAATACTATTCTTAAAGATACTTTATCTCCTCAAGCTAACCGATGGATAAAAGATAAAAACACTCTGCATTATGCTTATGTACCTGCTAAAGAAAAAGTGATTATTGTAACCCGTACTTTACCCAACATCTTTGATTTTTTTACGCTTACTTCCTACATGATATACGCATGGACGCTAGTTTTTGTGTTGTTAAGTCTGCCCTACTGGATAAAACATTATTCCAAACGTAAAAATTTGCGGTTTAATCTCTACTATCGTACTAAAATACAGTTGTATTTGCTTTTTATGAGTTTAATTCCTTTGTTGGTAATCGGAGCAGTATCTATTCCTTTTATCAAAAAAAGCTATTATGAAGAAGTGCAAAGAGAACTCAAAAGACAAACTCAAGCAGTATTGACAGCTATACACGCGCGTGGTTTTTCCGAAGACGATTTTACACAGTCCTCTGATGCTATACAAAGTCTAATTTCTGATATTGCTATTCTTACTCAAAGTGATGTAAATTTATACTCCAAGCAAGGTAAATTGATAGTTTCTACACAACCTAAAATCTTTGAATTAGGGTTATTATCCACTAATATTCACCCTAACACTTACTATTATTTGAATTTGCAATATCAGCAAGAATTTATTCAAAGTGAAAAAATTGGCAAACTTTCTTATATCAGTATTTATGTTCCCGTTGTTGACAAAAATCTCAATATGACAGGTGTATTAAATATGCCGTATATTACCCGACAGGGACAGTTAGAAGCAGAAGTAGCCCGTTTTGTATCGTATTTAATTGGTGTTTATGTTGTTATTTTATTAGGTCTGGCAGGTTTAACTTTATTGTTGTCCAATACCCTGACCAAACCGCTTAATGTACTTAAACAACGTATAGAGCAAATACGATTAGGAAAAAAAAACGAACCTATGCAATGGAAATCTAATGATGAAATTGGGGCATTAGTACAAGCCTATAACCAAATGGTAGAAAAATTAGAAGCTAGCGAACGAAAATTAGCTATATCAGAACGCGAAGCCGCATGGCGAGAAATGGCAAGACAAATTGCCCACGAAATTAAAAATCCGCTTACTCCTATGAAACTAAGCATTCAGCATCTTTTAAGAGCGTACCAAGATAACAACCCAAATCTTAATATGATGATTGAAAAAGTATCTAAAACTTTACTTACTGAAATAGACTCCCTTACAGAAATTGCCACAACATTCTCTAACTTTGCTAAATTACAACAACAAGAACCCGAAGTAATAGAAATACAAATTTTACTCAAACAGAACATTACCTTATACCAAAGCCATGAAGATATTATTTTTGATATCCAACTCCCTGATGAACCTTATTTTATCTATGCCGACCATTCCGCAATTGCCCGAACTTTTCAAAACATTATCAAAAACGCTATTCAAGCTATGGAAGGACGTGAAACAAAAATTTTATCTATTCATTTATACAAACAAACAGACCAATTATATGTATCTATAAAAGATACAGGTTGTGGTATAGATAAAGAACATTTAGAACGCATCTTTGAACCTAATTTTACTACAAAAAGTTCAGGTACAGGTCTAGGATTAGCCATCAGCAAAAGAGCTATTGAAAATGCTAATGGAAATATTTATGTACAAAGTGAATTAGGTAAAGGTACTACGTTTATGATAGTACTACCTGAATACGCGCCAAGCTAAATACAAAAATTTATTCTACGTACAACAAACTTCATTTTTAACAAGGGTATTCTCTGTATATTTGTGCCATGAATAGCCCATTAAACGTATTAGTTTCTTTGTATTACAAAGAACCTTATTTGTCGCTTTTGAAAATATTAGCAGAGAAAAATGCAAATTTTTATTCTACGGGAGGTACTGCAGTTTTTTTACGACAGTACTCTCAAAATGTGCATGATATAGAACATCTTACTAATTATCCTTCTATTCTTGGGGGACGCGTAAAAACCTTGCACCCAAAAGTATTTGGGGGAATACTCGCGAGAAAAAATCATGTACAAGACCAAAATGAAATGACACAGTTTGATATTCCTTATTTTGACCTTGTAATTGTAGATTTGTATCCATTTCAGGAAACGGTTTTACATGCCACTGATGAACAAGAAATCATTGAAAAGATAGATATTGGCGGTGTTTCTCTAATACGCGCTGCAGCGAAAAACTTTGAACGCACTACGGTTATTGCTCACCCAAAAGATGCACAGACATTGATAAATGTATTTGAAAATAATGAAGAAATAACGCTTGAAATCCGTAAAAAACTTGCAAAAAATGCTTTTGCTGTTACTTCTGCGTATGATAATGCTATTTTTAATTGGTTTGCCGAATCTCAGTCAGAAATGGGAGTGCCTTTGTCTGCGGTTCACAGTTATCCTCTACGGTATGGAGAAAATCCACACCAAAAAGCAGTGTTTTATGGAAAGATAGAGGAAAATTTTACACAACTAAACGGGAAAGAACTTTCTTACAATAACTTATTAGATATTGACCACGCACTAGCCTTAATAGACGAATTTTATCAGGACGCACCAACCTGTGTTATCATCAAACACAATAATCCTTGCGGTGTAGCTACTCGCAACCACATTGAACAAGCATGGCAAGATGCTTTAGCCTGCGACCCACTCTCCGCTTTTGGGGGAGTTATTGCTGTAAATACACACATAAACAAAGAAACCGCGCTCTTAATGGACAAAATCTTTTTTGAAGTACTAATAGCACCATCTTTTGAAACCGAAGCAGTACAGATTTTATCTGCCAAGAAAAACCGTATTCTACTTCAAAGAAAACCTTCTCAACATGCCAAAGTACAGTATAAAAATGTGTTAAATGGAGTACTTGTGCAAGAAAAAAATACAGGCTTGTACCAAGATTGGAAAATAGTTACTGAAAGAAACTTCCCCGAACATCTCAAAAATGACATAATATTTGGCTTAAAAACAGTAAAACACTTAAAATCTAATGCAATTGCTATTGTTAAGAATGAACAGTTAATAGGTTCAGGTGTAGGACAGACTTCCCGTATAGATGCTCTTAAACAGGCTATTCACAAACTCAAAGTAATGGGATTTACTACCCAAGATGCTGTGCTCGTTTCTGATGCCTTCTTTCCTTTTGCAGACAACATAGAAACGGCGCATCAAGCAGGAATTGAGTACTTTGTACAGCCTGGCGGTTCTCTCCGCGACCAGGATTCTATAGACTACTGCAATAAAAACAATCTGTGTATGCTATTTACAAGCATGCGGCATTTTAAGCATTGATTACTGAATATTCACGTTTTTTCCCGAAGAAACAGAAGCAATAAAGAACTTGCGCAAAGACTCCGCGTCATATACAGTTTTATATTGTGCGGGGCTACTTGCTATTTCTTGCATGAGTGCCTGTGCATTAGGATTGGCCTCACCAATAGTGGCAAACAAAGTGGTACACAAAGTAATATTAGGATTTTGTTTAACCATAGCGGCAATCTCGCGTGTGCTATCAGGTTTTTGGCATTCGCCGTCTGTCATGACCACCATGACTACACTGTGGGGTACATCTCCTTCTTTTACATTAGATAAAAATTGCTGTGCTATCTGATAACCCTGTAAAATTCCTGCACCAATATCTGTACCGCCGCCATGTCCGTTCATGGGGTTGTAGTCTGCATTGTCGTTAATTGTTTCTACTTCCGTAACGGGTGTATGAACCTGTGCCTGCTGGTCATACGTAACCACAGCAATAGAAAAGTTTTTTTTGTTTTTACTGACTTGTAAGCGGGTTAAAAGCTCGCGTACTGCCATATTTACGGCATCGGCTTTGGATACTTTACCTGCGGTCTGCGCCCCCATAGACCCACTACCGTCTAAAATTAAAATACCTAACTGATGAAAAGTGCGAGGTACAATAATCTCCCCAAGATTAAAATCCATAGTATTTGAAATATAACTGTTTTATTGAACATTATTCCATACAATAACGTTCAGTAAGGCAAAGTAACACAATTTTTTGTCAATATATGAAAATTAGCTTACACAAAATTTGCTTTATTGAATTAAAAATACTATATTTGTACCATTGTTCAATTCTATGAAAAACGCATTATTGATAGTTTTACTATTTGTAACCAATTTTGCTACTGGTCAAATTAAGATTGATAAAACGAATGACCAAGGCATTCCTGTGCGCGGTATATGGTCTGTGAGTTTTCCTAATGATTATACTAAAATCAATTATAGTTCTGACTTAGAGCATGCTAAACTTGCTAAAAAAGCTTTATTGATAGAAAGTAAAACACTTAAAATATCTCTTGTTTTTGTAGAAAAAAGAGTAATTATTTTTGATTACTCTGATTCTGGTACAGAATACTATTACAACACTCATATTGACTATCCCAAAGAAGGTACAACATTAGACTTTACTAATGTAGATTTATGCATTGGGCAAGGCGACGACTGCCTAAAAACAGTAGAAGAAAAGAAAAAGTATATCAATGACGCGTATGCACATTATCTTAAAGTAATCCCAAAAGACACACAGCATACAGAAAATTAAGCATATATGCTTACCATTTACGCACACGAGCTAAGCAAAAAGTATCATAAACAGCGTATTTTTCAGAATTTTTCAGCTACTTTTGAACAAGGTAAGAAGTACGCTATATTAGGCAACAACGGTTCAGGTAAATCTACTTTGCTTAAAATCCTCTCTCAATATACTACTCCCGACGAAGGTCAAGTACAATATATGAGTGAAAAAAAAACACTTCTACCCGCGTATGTATATACACAGATAAGCTACATAGCCCCCTATCTCTCTTTGTTTAAGGAGTATACGGTATCTGAAATGATGGAATGGGTTAGTCAAAATAGAAAACTTTCTCACAATATAAAAGATATACTGAACTTTACACACCTTCATACAGCAAGAAGCAAATACATAAAACATCTTTCATCAGGTATGTATCAGCGGTTAAAACTGGCTACAGGCATTTTTACAGACACCAAAGTACTTTTTTTAGATGAACCCTGCACCAACCTTGACCAGCAAAGTATAGCACTGTACCAAGAATGGATACAAAAGTATACTTCGGAAAAAATTGTTATTATTGCGTCCAATCAGGTGTATGAATATCAGATGTGTGATATAACGTTTGATATTGAACAGTACAAAATATAACATGTCCGTCAGTAAGTATATAGCCCTCCGATATTTTGCTATTCGCAAACCTCGTAACATTATTCAGTGGATTTCATGGTTAGGTATAGCAGGTATAACCGTAGGCACTATGGCTTTAGTAGTGATATTAGCTGTATTTAACGGACTTACTGACCTTATTCAGCAAAGTATCACTCAGTTTGACCCCGACCTTAAAGTTATACCTCTACAAGGTAAATATTTTGAACCTGACACAGTTCTTGAAAAATATCTTACAAAAAATACCATCGTGTTTAGCAAAGTATTAGAAGGTAAAGCACTTGCGGTAAATAAAAACAATCAACACTTAGTATATGTAAAAGGTGTTGATAAAAATTATGAACACACTTCGGGAATAAAAAACGTAATGTATCAAGGTAAATATGATATAAGTGGTCAGAATCTTATTCTTGGCTATGGAGTAGCGTATCTCTTACAGGCTAAATTAGAAAATATACTTGTTCCCACCCAACTCAAAGCCCCCAAAATGCTCAAAGGAATACCTATGAGTGAAGATGCCGCTGTGAACTCTCTTAACGGTATCAATACAGGAATATTTCTGTTTAATCAGAAAGAATTTGACGACCAGTACATTCTGTGTAACCTTGCTTTTGCCCAAGAACTTTTTATGCAAGAAAAACAAATCTCTGCTTATGAACTTAAACTCAGAAATCGCAAAGAACTCTTATCAGTACAAAAAGAATTACAACAAAAATTTGGCAATCAATATCAAATACTGACATGGTACGACCAACATAAAGCACTCTACAAGGTTATGCAAGCAGAAAAACGTATCGCATA
>CALIZB010000134.1 GCA_938028625.1 uncultured Bacteroidia bacterium
AGAACCTGTCCAACCCGTCACATACGCATTGCCACTACCATCCACCGCGATGCCATAGCCTACATCATGACCACTTCCCCCGATATAAGTAGAATACACTAATGGGTCTATAATTAAATCTTTGCTACGGTCATAATTGCCTAAGGCAAAAGTATATACATCGCCTTGTTTTACAAATTTGCTGGGTATGGTAGTATTGCCTTGGTAGGTGTGTAATTCTGCAAGCGCTACTTCCCCAAAGCGGGTGGTGTAGGTTATACAGGTCATTTCGGTGCGTTCGCTTCGCTCACCACTCAATGACCTGTTTCTGTAAGGTGGCTGAGTAGGCGCAGCCGTACCGAAGCCACCGTTATCTGCATAAATAGTCATTTCGGTGCGTTCGCTTCGCTCACCACTCAATGACCTGGTAGTTATCCTATCATTATACTGCCCGCGTAGCTTAAACTTAATTTGGCTGGGGTCTGCACCCGCATGTACTATGTAATCGTAACGTAAATACTCTCTATCAAAGTAATAGCGTATGTCTATACCATTGTACACGTTTTTCACTACGGCTTCTTTGTATAAACCCACATAAGTGGCATGCTTTGAGGGGTCGTTGCCAATGAAGTAGTTGTAATAGCCTTCTTGGCGTTGTTTGCCTTCCCGCTGCGGTTCTGCGTTGTGGTTTTGCAGTTCATATAACACGCGGTGTCCAAGTAAAGTACTGTTTTCCCATTTTTCATGGTCAAACTTGCCATGAGGTAGATTCTCCCCCTCTCGAGAGGGGTTAGGGGTGTGTTCAACCTTATAGAAGGTGTAATTCACCCCATACTTGGTAATCCATGCGTCTAATCCGCCCATGCGGCACAAATACAGCACATCCGGGTGCCATTGTCCGCGGTTCTCAATAAAGAACCTGCGGTCTGCTTTACTTAATGCCTCATTGGCATGGTCATTTACATTTTGTGCTTGTGCTATTATACAAGCGAACAAAACAAGAATTACTAGCAAACATGAGTTTTTCATAATTATGAAAGTATAATTTTATGCAAATGTAACACGAGCGCAACTTTTTTCCAAATTTTTGTCAAAAAAAAATAAAAGATTGGTTTTGAGTGAGTTATTTTTGTATAGCGATGAATTCACGGGTCACAATTTTTTAGATTAAAATTGGATATTCAATACAATTCCTTACTTTTGTGAAATAGATTTTTTATACTTTTGTTGCTTTGTATATGTTAATAGATTTGCCTGTTATTCAAGAAGAGAAGCCTAGTCATCAAAAAAAACCGAATTGGCTAAAAGTAAAACTACCTTATGGAGAAGAATATACCCGAGTACGTAATATCATAGATACTCATAAATTGCATACCGTATGTGAGAGCGCTATGTGTCCTAATATGGGAGAATGTTGGAGTGCAGGTACGGCTACCTTCATGATTCTGGGCAACGTATGTACGCGTTCTTGTAATTTTTGTGCTGTTATTACAGGAAAACCTACCGAATTAGATACAGATGAACCCTATCGTGTAGCTGAAGCTGTACAATTGATGCACCTAAAACATTGTGTAATTACTTCTGTAAATCGTGATGAGCTCAAAGATGGAGGTGCATCTATTTGGGCAAAAACTATTGAAGAAGTCCGCAAACTTAACCCAAGTACTACTATTGAGGTACTAATACCTGACTTTAAAGGCAAATTAGAACCTTTACAAATGATATTAGAACAGCGCCCTGATATTCTTAATCATAATACTGAAACTATACCTCGTTTGTATCGTAGAGTGCGTCCACAAGCTAAATTTGAATGGTCTATGAACGTGATAAAACAAGCTAAAAATGCAGGTCTGCGTACTAAATCAGGTATCATGCTTGGATTAGGTGAAAGTAGAGAAGAGATTTTATTTGTTATGGATAGCTTATTAGAAAATGGCTGTGATATTATGACTATGGGACAATATCTACAACCTACTAAACAGCATTTGCCCGTAGAACGATATATCACTCCCCAAGAATTTGAAGAACTCAAACAAATCGGCTTGCAAAAAGGCTTCAAATACATAGAGAGCGGTCCTTTGGTGCGCTCTTCTTATCATGCAGAAAGACAAATTTTCTAAACCTTAACCCCTTAAAAAATACTTTTACAAGGTAAAACCCATTAAATGGGTGCAAGGTAAAACTCTTTTTGGATACAATTGTATAACAAAAAATATCACTTTTACATTGATATTGCTATTTTTGCCGAATGAAATCCGCACATCAAATTCGCCAAGAGTTTTTAGATTTTTTTAAGAGTAAAGAGCATGAAATTGTACCTTCCGCACCTATGGTCATTAAAGGTGACCCTACTCTGTTATTCACCAATTCAGGTATGAACCCATTTAAAGAATGGTTTTTAGGCTATACTACACCTAAATATCCGCGTGTTGCTGATACTCAAAAATGCCTTCGCGCCAGTGGTAAGCACAATGATTTAGAAGATGTAGGTGTAGATACCTATCATCATACTATGTTTGAAATGCTTGGCAATTGGAGTTTTGGTGATTATTTCAAAAAAGAAGCTATTCAATGGGCTTGGGAATTGCTTACCGAAGTATGGAAACTACCAAAAGACCGTTTGTATGTTACTTATTTTAATGGAGATGCAAATGAAAATTTAGAACCTGACACAGAAACCCGAGAGATATGGAAGCAATATATTAGCGAAGACCGCATTAAGCCCGCGTCTAAAAAAGACAATTTTTGGGAAATGGGCGCCACAGGACCTTGCGGACCTTGTACAGAAATTCATGTAGATATTCGTACCGAAGAAGAAAGAAAACAAATCAATGGCTTTGACCTTGTCAATGCAGATAATCCTCGTGTAATTGAAATATGGAATCTGGTTTTTATGCAGTTTGAACGCAAAGCTGACGGTTCATTAGTGCCACTGCCTGCAAGACATGTAGATACAGGTATGGGCTTTGAACGCATCTGTGCCGTGATGAATGCCATAGAAACAAATTATACACAAACTTCTAATTATGATACTTCTGTTTTTCAGCCGATTATTCAAAAAATAGAAGAAATTACTCATAAAAAATATACTCGCTTGCTACAAGATAAAAAAGACATTGCTATTCGTGTATTAGCTGACCATATTCGTACTATCGCTTTTGCTATTGCAGATGGACAACTTCCGTCTAATACAGGTGCAGGATATGTTATTCGTAGAATTTTACGCAGAGCAGTGCGTTATGCATATTCTTTTTTAGACCGAAAAGAACCTACTTTGTATCTGCTTGTAGATGCACTTGCCACTCAAATGAAAAATGCCTTTCCTGAATTAGATGCACAAAAACAATTGATTATCAAAGTAATTCAGGAAGAAGAAAAAGCCTTTTTACGCACATTAGAACGCGGTATCCAACTTTTTGAAAGCTATCACCCACAAAACAATGTTATTGATGGTGAATTTGCATTTGAACTTTATGATACTTTTGGTTTTCCATTAGATTTAACACAGTTACTCGCTCGTGAAAAAAATTACACTGTTGACACGGCTGGTTTTGAAAAAGCTATGCAAATACAAAAAGAACGCTCTCGTCAAGCTACTAAAATTACCGCAGGAGATTGGATAGTGCTTAAAGAAATTGAACAAGTAGAGCATCTTATCTACGAACCAGATTTCAAAAATCCTGACCAAATTGTAGAAGCACCTGCGGAGTGTCATACACATATAGCTAAATATCGCACTGTTAATGCAAAAAACAAGGTACAGTATCAAGTAGTTTTAGAAAAAAGTCCGTTTTATGCCGAATCAGGAGGGCAAATCGGAGATACAGGAATACTAACGTCTATCCATGAAACAATACATGTATTGGATACTTTCAAAGAAAATAACCTTGTTGTACATGCCGTAGATAAATTGCCTGAAAATCCAAATTTAGAATTTTATGCACAGGTAGACGTAACTCGTAGAAAACGTATTATGGCAAACCATACAGCAACACACCTGCTCAATGCGGCTTTACGTAAGATACTCGGCAGTCATGTAGAACAAAAAGGTTCTTATGTGGGAGATAAATCTCTACGCTTTGATTTTTCTCATTTTAGTAAAGTTTCTGATGAAGAGTTATTAGATATTGAAAATACAGTCAATCAAAAAATAAAAGAAGGAATTATTCAGCAAACTCGTTGGTATCCCATAGAAGAAGCTAAAAAACTCGGTGCACAAATGGTATTCGGAGAAAAATATGGTGAAAATGTCCGTGTAGTAACTTTTGACCCTGCATTTAGCATAGAATTTTGTGGTGGTTTGCATGTGCTTAATACACAAGAAATACGTTTATTCAAACTTATTAGTGAAAGTTCTATTACCGCAGGAGTGCGCCGTATAGAAGCTGTTACAGGAGATTACGCTTTTGAAAGGTTACAAGAACAACAAAAAGTTTTAGAAAACCTTCAAAATATACTTAAAACCAAAGATGTACTCAAAGCTGTACAACAATTGATAGATAAAAATAAATCTTTGGAAGAACAACTTGTACAAGCTAATCTGTTTAAATCTCGTGTCATAATAGAAAATCTTATTCAGCAGAGTATAGAAAAAGATGGTATTCATTACATATTTGCCCAAATAGACGCAGATAACACAGATATGGTACGGCAGATATGTTTTGATATAAAGCATAAGCTCAAAAACATCTATATTGTTTTAGTAGCAGATATACAAGAGAAGCCCCATATAGCCGTGATGATTTCAGAAAACTTAGTGGAAAAAGGTATGAATGCCATGCATATCGTTAAAGAACTTGCCAAAGAAATTCAAGGTGGTGGTGGTGGACAGCCGTTTTTTGCTACCGCAGGGGGAAAAAACACACAAGGATTATCCAAAGTTTTAGAAAAAGCAAGGCAAATTTTAGGATAGCCCCCAGATTAATAAACAGCAGGAAATTAAAAACAGGATAAAGTAAAAAATATTTAAATAAAATTTGGATTTTTTAATGCACTTTACTAATATTGCAGCATGATTTCATTTGTGAGAGTCGTAATAGGTGTAGTACTTATCAGCAGTTTCATGCTTCAAATAAGTGCAAACATCTTGTTATGGACACATTTCAAATGGAATATAAATTATATCAGCAAAGTTTTGTGCGAAAAAAAAGATGTTCCTGACAGTTGCTGTAAGGGCAAGTGTTTCTTAAAAAAACAAGTTAGCAAACAAGAAGAATTACCTAATACTACAAATAATACTTCCAAAGAACAAAAAAGTGTAAAAGCTCAATGCAACGATACCTTTATAGAAACAATCCTATACACCTTCAATAATCCCGGAAAATATTCTACAAATTATACTTTTTATACGTTGTACTTTCCGTTACAAAACTATATCCAAACCTTAGAAAAACCGCCCCGAGTAAGTTTTTGCATCTAATCTTACCAAGATTAAAATATAACTTCCTATTCAAAAAACTTACTTAATTCCTAATCCAATATCATGAAAAATTTTATCTTATGGATATGGATAGGAGTATATTTAGGGAGCATAGTAAAAGTTAATGCACAGTCCTGTTGCGGAAACCCAAGTGTGTATGCGAATAGCGAAAATGTTCTGAACTTTACTACTCTTCAAAAAAAGCGATTTATAGCAGATCTAAATCTGGATTATACGCACATAAAATCCACAGAACATTCTAATCACTCATCAAATACCCATGACCACCATAACCATAACCACTCTTCTAATACAAATGCTCATACTTCACTACAAAGTATCTTGTTAAATACTGCCCAAGTACGCTACGGATTACACGATAAAATAACTTTACATGCTCAAATCCCTTTCTGGTTAGTAGAAAGTCCTAACGAATATGCTTCTATCTTCGGTGATGCTTCGTTATTAGCTACCTACAAAGTAATGCAAAAAGAAAATTACGGAATAGGTGCGACAACAGGCATAGAACTACCTACAGGTAACAGCTACCTCGTGTTTGAAAATAACTATCTTATCACAGGAAGTGGCTCTTTTGACCCAATTGTAGGTGCATTTACTTGGTTTAAGTACAAAAAATTTATTACTCGCTTACAAACACAATATAAACAAGGTATGAAAGGTTTTGATAATATACATTTTGGTTCTACTGTTAATACACAGTGGATCGTAGCATATTACCTGAAAGGTATAGAATCAGAAAGTAAATTCAAAATTAACTTTAACACAGGACTTAGCCAAGATTGGACAAACGCCCACACTCAAAATGGAAAATTTATAGATAATACAGGTAGTTTTATCTTATGGTACAACGCAGGAACACAAATACAATATAAAAAGATATTATTCCCACTTTCTTTTATTGTACCTGTGTATATGAACCTGCGTGGCATGCAAAATGAACCCCAATTTAGATTAAAAACAGGTGTAACCTTAATGTTCTAATAAAAAATAAACATCTTTCAATTTAACAAATAATCATCAAAATCTATGAAAACGTATAAATTAAAATTCGTCAGTTTGGCGCTATTAGTCAGCGCTATGGGCTTCTTAACAACAAGTTGTAAAAAGAAAAAAGAAGAAGCACCCCCTTCTACACCCAAAGGTAGTTTGGAATTGTACATCAATCCCGTGGTTGGCACAACAGATTTACTGTTTAACAGCAACTATACCAATGGTGCAGGAAACTCGTACAAAGTAACAACCTTCAAGATGTATGTATCTGAGGTTACTTTTGTTAGAGAAGATGGTAGCGAGTACAAAGATAATGGCATTTACCTTGTTGATATGTCTGACAAAAGTGTAAAAAACACCACAGCAAAAACTGCTCACGGTGCAGAAGGCGCTATGATTCATATTCATGACGTCCCCGCGGGTACTTACAAAGGTATTCGTTTTACTGTGGGTGTTCCTACAACTAAAAACAACATTGATGCTACCAAAATTACAGATGTCAATAATCCTTTACATCCTGGCTATGGCATGTATTGGTCTTGGAACAGCGGTTATATATTCAATAAATTTGAAGGTGTCTATGACTCTCTTGGTAATGCTAAAAACTTCCGTTTCCATATTGGAAATAGCATCACAGAAGACCGTAGAATGCGAATTAATTTCGTAAATATGACTAATAACGACCATACTTTTGTCATTCCTAACAATGACCATTATGTAATGCAATTGAGTGTAGATGTAAATAAATTCTTCCTCAATGCTGACGGTTCTCATCATGACCTTAACATTGTTTCTAACCGCGTCGTAATGGGTGGGAACAATGCTACTAAATTAGCTCAAAATATGGCAAAAGCCATAACTAAAAACTAACTGCCTTATATCATCAAGCAGTATAAAGTAAAGATTGCGAGATAGGTAAGTCCTATATGGGCTTACCTTATTTTTTGTCGCAAATATATGAGATAGATTTTAAAGTAACAACAAATCGTTTTTTGTATAGATTCAAAAATCCTTTGTAATTTTGGCAAATGAACCAACAAAAATTTCTTAAAAACGCATTACCCCATGTTATTTCAGTAATTGTGATGCTTTTAGTGTTAGTGGTGTATTTCAAAGAAGTGGTAACAGGGAGCAAGGTTATTCAGCAGGGAGATGTAAGAAATCATTTGGGTATGGCAAAAGAAGCCCAAGATTTTAGAAACAGTACAGGACAAGAACCTCTATGGACAGGAAATATGTTCAGCGGTATGCCAGCTTACCAGCATGCATTCAAGACTTATGGCAACTGGGCAAAATATATTGATGAATTTTTATGGAGCATCCTTCAAAGACAGGTGGCTTTATTATTTATGACGATGCTTGGTTTTTATGTACTCTTGAACATATTTAAGCTAAATCCTTACTTATCGCTTGCAGGAGCATTGGCATACGGCTTTTCGTCTTATTTTTTTATTATCATAGAAGCAGGACATAACAGTAAACTCTGGGCAATTGCTTATGTAGCTTGGGTAATATCAGGGCTTATACTCATTTTTCATAATCAAAAACGTTTGTTAGGTGCAACAGTATTGGGTATAGCTCTGGCTATGGAGATATGTGCTAATCACTTACAAATCACTTATTACCTTTTTCTAACCATTTTAATATTTGGTATTGTAGAACTTATTTATGCCGTAAAAAACAAGCAAATTAAGCTTTTTCTATTAAATGTAGGATTTGCCACAGCAGGTGCTTTAATTGCTGTGCTAATGAATTCTACGATTATCTTGTCCACTACGGAATATGCTCAATATTCTACACGCGGTAAAAGCGAACTCACCCAAGTTGACCCTAAAAAGAAATCCTCAGGTTTAGATGCAGATTACGCATTTAGTTGGAGTTATGGCGTTTCTGAAACTTTTACCTTAATGATACCTCGTTTTATGGGTGGTTCTTCTAATGAAACCAAAATAACGACCAAAGCACTCAAAGAAATAGCTGAAAATCAAGAAGGTATTAGCTTTCCAACTTATTGGGGGGATAAGCCTTTTACATCAGGACCTGTATATGTGGGAGCTATTATTTGCTTCTTATTTGTATGGGCAATGTTTATTTTACCTCATCGTTATAAGTGGTGGCTATTCTCAGCTACTCTGCTTTCTATATTTTTAGCATGGGGTAGAAATTTTGAGGCATTCAATATGTTATTTTTCAAATACTTTCCAGGATACAGTAAATTCAGAACCGTAGAAATGATTCTCGTTATTGCAGAATTTACTATGCCTCTTTTAGCATTTTTAGGTGTAGCCCATTACATAAAAAATGAAAAAGATTTAGACCCTAAAAAAACTATGAAGCAATTTTATTATGCCGTAGGTATTACAGGGGGACTTTCTTTGGTTATAGGTATTCTAGGACCCAGCATGATGTCTTTTGCCGCTGACGTGGATAAACGTATCCAACAAAAAGAATTCGTAGAACTTCTTCATGCAGAACGCGCAAATATGCTTCGCATGGACGCATTAAGAAGTTTTTTATTTATTGCTCTTGGGGCAGGAGTGATATGGGCATATATGACTAAAAAAATTCAATTAAATGTATTAGCTATTAGTTTATGTGTACTTATCACGATAGATATGCTACCCATAAACCGCAGGTATGTAGGTTCAGAGGCTTTTGTAGAACCCGCCGCTATGGAAGTTCAACCTTATCAGGCAGATAATTTTCTCAAAAATAACGACAAATCCTATTATCGTGTGTATGCCGTTATGCGTGGAGGGCTTACCCAAGATGCACATACCCCATATTTTCATAAATCTATTGGGGGTTACCATGGTGCAAAGCTCAAACGTTATCAGGAGTTAATAGATGCACATTTAGAAAAAATGAACCCTAATGTTCTCAATATGCTTAATACCAAGTATTTTATCATCAACCAGCAGGCAATTATTCCTACAAATTTAGATACAACTTCACTGAAAACAAATCCAGGTACCGAGATAATCAATAAAACAACAGAGGGCGAATTTATACTTCGCAATAATCAAGCTTACGGACATGCATGGATAACCCCAAGAATAGAAATAGTCAGTACACCTGATGAAGCACTCAAAAAAATAGGCGTTGTGGATAGTAGAAAAATAGCTATTGTAGAAAAGAAAATGGAGGCTTTACTTAAACCTGTTTCCACAGACAGTGTAAAAACCACAGAATACGTTAAATTACTAGGAGAGTATAGTCCCCGTAAATTAACTTATGAAGCTAACGTTGAAAAAGATCGCTTTATCACCTTCTCTGAAATCTACTATCCCAAAGGCTGGATAGCTAAAATTGACGGTAAAGAAACTCCTATTATTCAAACTAACTATGTTTTACGCGGTTTAATTGTACCAAAAGGCAAGCATACGATAGAATTTACTTTTGACCCTGCGGTATATAGAAACGGAGAACTTATTAGCAAAATTGCTTCTTTTGCAATGCTTATTGTATTAGGTATAACGATTTTCTTTGCAGTTAAAAAGCCAGAACTACTATAAAAAACATGAATTATTTTGAATTTTACCAGATTGAGGAAGCCTTTTTTATTGATGAAGTAGAACTACGGCAGAAATATCATCAAATTACTAAGCAACTACACCCCGATTTTTTCACTACTGCTTCGGATACCGAACAAATATTGGCTTTGGAAAAATCTACCTTGAATAATCAGGCATACAGAACATTAAGCCAGTTTGAAAGTCGTATGGCGTATATCTTGGAAACTCATGGATTGCTCCAAAATACACCAACATTACCACAAAGTTTTTTAATGCAAATGATGGATATTAACGAAGCTAAAGAAGAAGGCAAAAATGAAACTGTAATGAAGGAAGTGCAAAAAATGAAAGAAAACTTATGGAAGGAAATAGAACCTATACTCAAAAATTATCCCCAGAGTAAAAACAAGGATAAAGATTTGCAAGAAGTGCTTATGTATTATCTTAAAAACAAGTATTTAGATAGGCTTTTGTCAGAAAAATGAAATAAAGTGCAAAATATCCTCTAACGTTTAGTTTATACTTTATCAGTACCTATGGTTTTACGCATTTTTTTCATACAAATATGCTTATGAATACGTTTGAGATAGGGTAGATTCTTTGTCTTGCCATACATGCGCACTGCTTTGGGACCTCCTCCGTATTCTAATAATGCCAAATCATAATCTCCTTTGTATTTATTAAGCAGATAAGACATCATACGACCATATAAAATAGCTTGTATGTGTTCATCGGTTTGCCATTTTTCTTTCTCTTCTTCGGTTCTGCAATAAGCCATAGCGGTTGAAGGCAAAAACTGAAATAAACCTATACAGCCCGCACTAGAAATAGCCTTTACATTAAAATTACTCTCTAATTGGGCATGACTTAAAGCAAAGTCAGGGTCTATACCATGTTTTATAGCTTCTGAAACAATTTTTTCTTGGGTCGTAACAGGATGTGGAGTAATTTCAGGATAATCTGTCAGTACTTTGCAGGGACCCTCTGCCGCATTTGCCTGAACAATAATGAATGAACTTGTCAGCAGGGCTTTTCCTAACCATTTTTTGAACATAATATTAGGCAATAAATACAAAAACTTGGGCAAGTGCATTTATCAAATATCATGCCAAATTTATTTTTCGGCAATTACAATCAGTCCTGTTCCTGTACTGTGTTTTTTACGTACATCTAATGCATTAAGAATTAAACAAAACGGGAAAAATATCAGATAATAAAAAGGTAAAATGATAAAAAATAACTTGCTTTTTCCGAGCATCAAAATAGGATATTTCATAGAAAAACGCCACGAAATTTTACCTGGCGTGCCATAAGAATATAAAACTTCTACTTTGCTAAATCCTGCTCTAAGCAGTTTTTGAGTAATATCTTCTTTATTATAACCATCACGGACATGCTCTTCTATAAAAGAAGTGTCAGCATCGCCGTGTACATCACTACCACCTTGGTCTGATGGTGTAGAAATAAACAGTTTTCCACCTTTTTTAAGAGAAATGGCAAAGTTTTGAAATACTTTTTCATCTTCCAAGATATGCTCCATTACATCTACGGATAAAACGGCATGATAAGTATCGGGTTTTTGGTAAGTTACTAAATCCTCTACATAAAATTTAATCCTATCTCCTTTACCTATTTTTTCAAAGAATTGATTACAGTCTTGAATCTGCTCTTCTTTTACATCTACGGCAGTAATTTGCCATAATTTACTCATTTTAGATAGGGTATAGGTATATTGACCAAAACCACTGCCTGCGTCAAGAATATGAATAGGTTCATTTTTTTTATCTTTTGCCCATATACGTATGTGTTTGTAAATATGCCATGCTCTTAATAAAAGTATATTGAGCAGTCTGTAAAAGAGTTTACGCAAAAAAGGCTTTTTGTTAAATACGTTTCCTAATGATTTTTTGATAGGGTCATATTGCATGCGGCAAAAATAAAAGAGTTATGGTTCAGTTCCTAATTCTGCCTGAATATTGCATTAAAAAAACCGCAGTTGTATCTGCGGTTTGAATATACAAACAAAGTATAAATCATTACTTATTAAGTTCTGCTTTAATTTTCTTGTCTTTTTCAATAGCTTCTTCTAATGTACCTACGAGATAGAAAGCATTTTCGTCCATATCATCTACTTCACCCTTAATGATAGCATTAAAGCCTTTAATAGTATCTTGGATAGAAACAAGTTTACCTTTCATACCTGTAAATTGTTCAGCTACGTGGAAAGGCTGACTAAGGAAGCGTTGAACTTTACGTGCTCTATACACTACAAGTTTATCATCATCAGAAAGTTCATCTAAGCCAAGAATAGCAATAATATCCTGTAAATCTTTGTATCTTTGAAGGATTTCTTTTACGTTTTGTGCCGCCTGATAATGTTCTTTGGAAACGCCGTCAGGAGTAAGGATACGAGAAGTAGAGTCCAATGGGTCTACCGCAGGATAAATACCAAGTGCCGCAATTTGACGAGAAAGTACTGTGGTAGCATCAAGGTGTGCGAAAGTTGTAGCAGGAGCGGGGTCAGTAAGGTCATCTGCGGGTACATATACAGCCTGTACAGAAGTAATAGAACCACGCTTAGTAGAAGTAATACGTTCTTGCATAAAACCCATTTCAGTAGAAAGAGTTGGTTGGTATCCTACGGCAGAAGGCATACGACCTAAAAGTGCGGATACTTCTGAACCCGCTTGTGTGAAACGGAAAATATTGTCAATGAAGAAAAGAATATCTCTTCCACCGCTTTTTTCATCACCGTCACGGAAGTATTCCGCAACAGATAATCCAGATAAAGCAACTCTTGCTCTTGCGCCTGGGGGTTCGTTCATTTGTCCGAATACCAAAGTAGCTTGGGATTGTAAAAGTGCTTGCTCATCTACTTTACTTAAATCCCAGTTACCTTGTTCCATACTATGTTTGAAAGCGTCACCATATTTGATTACATTGGATTCAATCATTTCACGAAGAAGGTCGTTTCCTTCACGAGTGCGCTCACCTACCCCTGCAAATACAGAAAGCCCAGAATAGGCTTTGGCAATGTTGTTGATAAGTTCCATGATAAGAACCGTTTTACCTACCCCTGCACCACCAAAAAGTCCAATTTTACCTCCTTTTGGATAAGGTTCAAGCAAGTCAATAACTTTGATACCTGTATAAAGAACCTGAGCCTCTGTACTCAAATCCTCAAATGCGGGAGGAGTTTTGTGAATAGAGTATCCTTTTTCGGATTTTGGTTGGCGGATACCGTCAATGGCTTCTCCTACCACATTGAATAACCTTCCACGAATTTCATCACCTGTGGGCATCTCAATGGTTCTGCCTAAATCCTCTACAGGCATACCACGGGTAAGACCGTCTGTACTGTCCATAGCAATAGTGCGTACACGTTCTTCGCCCAAGTGTTTTTGACATTCCAAGTACAATTTTGAACCGTCAGGGCGAGTAACTACTAATGCATTCAGTATTTTGGGTAGGGTAGCTTCCTTAGCGGAAAAATCCACGTCTACTACGGGACCAATAATTTGCGCAATGCGACCTATATTTGCCATATTATATTGCTTTTGGCTTGCAAGTTAGTAAAAATGAACTCAATAAATAAAACAAAAAATTTAATTTATCTTGTATTATATTGATTTTCAATATGATAAAGTTATTTATTTGCACTTTACTGTGTTTCCTCCCAAATTCTATTGTCGTAAATCAAATCCAAACAAAGTTGTCTCAACTTGGGTTCAATTTTATTGAGCGGCTGAATTTTTGACGCATTCATAATAGCCGCATCTAGACCTGCTTCTATACATTCATGTAAAAAAACCGAGTTTAAAGCAGGACGTATGCTTTGATGTAATCCGAAAGAAATATTGCTTAATCCTAATAAGGTTTTAGCACCTGGTAAATGCTCTTTAATTAAACGTATTGCTTCTTTGGTTTCTATACCTGCTTTTCTGAATTCTTCATCACCCGAACCTAATGTAAAAGTTAAAGTATCAAAGAAAATATCTTCGGGGGGCATTTTGTATTCCTCTACCCACATCTTGTACAATCGTTTAGCAATTTGAAATTTCTTTTCTGCGGTTTTTGCCATGCCTTCTTCATCTATGGTAAGCGCGACTACTGCGGCACCAAACTGTTTGCATAAATCAAATACCTTGCGTGTACGTTCTTCACCATCTTCAAAATTTACAGAATTAACAATAGCCTTTCCTGCAATACGCTGTAATGCGGCTTCAATAACATTAACTTCTGTTGAGTCAATCATAATAGGAATGGTAATGGCTGTATTGAGACGTTCTATGTACTCGCACATATCTTTTACTTCATCTCTGCCTACATACGCTACGCATACATCTAATACGTGGGCGCCTTCACGTACTTGTTCTTTGGCAAGTTCTACCATACCTTCCCAATCCTCTGCTTGTAATAGTTCTCTGAATTTTTTACTTCCATTAGCATTAGTACGTTCTCCTACAATCAAAGGGCGTGGGTCTAATGTAGTAGGTACAGATTGATATAAAGAAGATACTGACGGTACAAAGTCTATATTTCTGTGCGCGGGTGCAAGTCCTGAAAAATTATGCACTAATGCCGCAATATGTTCAGGTGTAGTACCACAGCATCCGCCTACTATGCTTACTCCCAGCTCTTTAACAAATGGGGTTAGATGTTTTACCATATCTTCTGCGGAGAGATGATAATGTGCATGTCCCCCTATATTTTCAGGCAAACCCGCATTAGGAATGCAAGAGATAGGAAAAGGTGAGTTTTTGCTCAGTGTACGGATATGTTCGCTCATTTCTTGGGGTCCGGTGGCACAATTTAAGCCTAAACTTACAATATCAAATGGAGAGAGAGTAGTAATTACACTTTGCATGTCTGAACCCATAAGCATAGTTCCTGTGGTTTCCATAGTTACAGAAACCATAATAGGTATTTTTTTTCTTTTTTCCGTAAATGCCTGCCATGCGCCTCCTAATGCCGCTTTGATTTGCAACAGGTCCTGACAGGTTTCTATGATTAGAATGTCTGCATTTCCGTCGAGCATACCACATACCTGCTCATAATAGTTGTTTTTAAGTTCCTGATAAGAAATATGCAGTAAAGAAGGTAATTTTGTACCAGGACCTATTGAACCTGCTACATATCTTGGAATGCTTTTATCGGTATAAGATAAAGCTACTTCTTTGGCTATCTCTACGGCTTTTTTATTGATTTGATAGGTTCTTTCTTGTTCGTCATATTCACCAAGAACTAATCTTGTTGCTCCGAAGGTATCAGTTTCTATTACATTACAGCCTGCTTTGAGATAGCTTTCATGTACTTCCTGAATAACATCAGGGCGAGAAAGTACCAAAAGTTCGTTACAGCCTGCTTTACCCCAAAAATCATCATCAGTCAAGTCCTTTTTTTGAATAGATGTACCCATTGCACCGTCAAAAAACAAAATTTGCTCTTGTATTTTTTTTTGTATATCCATATTGAAAGTACAAAAATCTCACTTTTTAGGTTGCTATGCAAAAGTTTTTTGTGAAGTTATTTTGTACTAACGGCATGAGTTATTTGTTTTTTTTCAGCAACGATAAAAACACTTCTTTGGATACAAGTTTTATCGCAAAAGCAACTGTTATATTCAATACAGTTGCTACCATAGCGCTGATTACCCAAAAAACAGGTAAAAAAGTACTACTATAACTAACTGCAAAGCTTGCTCCTGCAAAAATGAATATCTTTGCCAAATATTTCAGTTTATACTTGAAGTAAAACTGTTTCTGACACAAAATAAGATGCAGTACAACCATAAGAACTTGCGTACAAAGCAAAGCTATTGCTGCGCCTAACGCATGATACCTTGGAATAAGTAGAGCATTAACTATAATGCTTAAAATAGCACCAATTACAGTGATTTGAGAGAGTTTTTTTAATTGTTCTGCGCTGGTTAGCAGAGTACCAAACACATAAATCAGTACAAAGCAGATATATGCCCACATTAATACTACAAATACAGGTGAAGCTAATTCTACCGAAGCGGCATTTTTATTTTTATACAATAACATTAAAATATCTTTGGCATAAAAAGTAGTTATACTCACTATAACAAACGTGATAAACAACATCACAGCAAGCACATTCTTAACAAAGAGTTCTAATGCCCGTTTTTTATCTAATAAACTACTAAATACAGGAAACATAATCGTAGCAAACATAATGGGAATGGTATTGCTAAAATCCATTAAGCGATATGCAGACGCATACACACCTGCCATATACTTTCCAAAGTCTTTACCTCGCGTATCTCGTAATAACCATTCTAACATAACACTATCTATACGAGTATAAATTGCCATAAAAAACCAAAGTACAGCATAAGGAGCAATTTTTTTAAGTATGTTTTTAATGCTTTCTTGTTTAATATGTATGTTTACATAGCCACTTTTCTTTTGTAACCACAATCCAGCGATTAAAAAAGTAATACTGTATGCTATTAACTGACTATAAGCAAGGTAAAAAATGTTGAATGTGGTCAAAACCAATAAAAATACAAGTCCTATAATAAGTACAAGTCTATCGGTAATAGAAAGTATAGAATCTTGCTTAAAATAATGCAAACCTTGAAAACCTGCTCTAATGAATAAAAGTAAAGACGTAAAAATCTGTGCTAAAGCCAAAATGGCAAGCATGTGTATTTGTTCTACATTGTATTCCAAAAGCAAAGCAGTACCAAAAACCAATATAATAAAAACAGGAATAAGCAGAATCTTTACCCCCATAGCTTCCGCAAACAAAGACTTTGCAGCAGTGTTATCCCTAGCTACTTCTCTTGTAATCATCTGATTGATACCTAAATCCAAACTTATTCCCAAAATTATGCATAAAGACAGAGTAGCGCTGTATAAACCATACTGTGTATCCCCTACACGGTTCTGAACCCATATTTCAGACAGAACCCATAAAGGCTTTATCATTAAATTTAACGCAAGCATAAAACTTACGTTTTTCATAAAGTTGCGTAACATAAACCAGCGCAAAGGTATAGGTTTATTTTATGGTAAACAAGTTGAATGCTATCGTTTAATACTCTAAACCAAATAATTGTTTAATTACCTGTAAAAGAATTTGTCTGTGTTTTTTCTGTTGAAGGGGGTACTTGATATACGGTGCGTCTACTCCGATAACTTGTAGAAATATAACACACATTATAGTTAGCAATCCAAACAGGTACAAAAATTTACAAAACAGTACATAAAGCAAGTTTTTGAGTATTTTTGCCGTATGAAAAAAGTCCTGTTGATAATTCTTGATGGCTGGGGCATGACTGAAAATCCCGAAATCAGTGCTATTGCGCAAGCGGACACACACTATATAGATGAACTTTGGAAAAATTATCCACATACTACTTTATTAGCGTCAGGTGAAGCCGTAGGACTACCTGACGGACAAATGGGCAACTCCGAAGTAGGACACACTTGTATAGGTGCAGGTAGAGTTATTTATCAAGACTTATTGAGATTAAATATTGCTGTAAAAAATAAAGAATTCGGCAAAAATACTGTTTTTCAAGATTTAGTTAAATACACACAAGATAAACAAAAAACATTACATCTTTTAGGTTTAGTTTCTGACGGGGGGGTTCATAGTCATATTGAACATGCCAAAGACCTTATCCGTGCCGCTGTGGAAACAGGAGTACACAAAGTAGCTTTGCATGCTTTTACTGACGGCAGGGACTGTGACCCGCAAAGCGGTATAGGTTTCATTCAAGAAATGTTAGAATACTGCGCACAATATCCAAATGTAGTTTTAGCCACAGTTACGGGCAGATACTACGCTATGGATAGGGATAAACGTTGGGAAAGAGTACAACTTGCCTATAATGCTTTGGTAAAGGGTATAGGAAAAAAAACTGTCAATATATTCAAATCTATACAGGAATCTTATCAGAACGGGGTTACAGATGAATTTATTCAACCTTTGGTACATACAGACCCTCAAGGAAATCCTTTGGCAGTAATACAGCCTGATGATGCAGTTTTGTTTTTCAATTTTCGTTCAGACAGAGGTCGTGAACTGACAGAAGCGCTTTCGCAACGTGATTTTGAGGAATACGACATGCACAAATTGCCCTTAAAATATGCTACACTTACTGAATATGACCCTACTTTCAAAGATGTTGCTGTAATGTATGAAAAGCAGGATATTTCTATGACCTTGGGCGAAGTGCTTTCCAAACAGGGCAAAACACAGTTGCGCATTGCAGAAACCGAAAAGTATCCCCATGTTACTTTTTTTCTCAACGGCGGTCAGGAAGTTCCTTTTGAAAATGAACACCGCATTCTTATTCCTTCTCCCAAAGTAGCCACGTATGATTTACTACCACAAATGAGTGCGTATGGCGTTACCAATACTGTTTTACAAGAAATAGCACTCAAAAAACCTGACTTTATTTGTGTAAATTTTGCTAACCCTGACATGGTAGGACATACAGGGGATATGCAAGCGGTAATAAAAGCCTGCACTACGGTTAGCCATTGTGTAGAACAGATTACAGAACTTGCTTTATCACATGAATATGCTGTTTTAATTATCGCAGACCATGGCAACGCAGACTATATGAAAAATCCTGACGGTTCGCCTAATACAGCCCATAGCCTTGCACCTGTACCTTGTATCTATGTACATAAAGAAAATTTATCCGCAAAACTGCAAGAGGGAGGCACTTTACAAGATATTGCACCTACAATTTTAGATATTATGGGAATTCAAAAACCTACTCAAATGACAGGAAATAGCCTATTAAAACAATCAAATTCTATGACGGCATAAGAGAATATTTTAGCTATTATCTGTATCTAATAGAATAGTAACAGGACCGTCATTGAGTAGTTCTACTTTCATATCTGCTCCAAAGATGCCTTTGGAAACAAGCTTATTCAAATTTTTTTCAAATAATTCAATAGTCTTTTCATATAAAGGTATAGCAATTTCTGGGGGTGCGGCATTTACGTAACTTGGACGATTTCCTTTTCGCGTATCTGCATACAAAGTAAACTGACTGACTATGAGTATATCTCCGTTTATATCTTGTACAGATAGGTTCATTTTACCTTGTTCATCATTAAAAATACGCATCTGAATTACCTTTCTGACCCATTTTTCTATGTCCGTCTGTATATCGGTGTGTGTATATCCTACTAAAATAAGCAATCCTGCACCAATTTTACCAGTAATATTTCCATCTACGGTTACAGATGCGTGTTTTACTCTTTGAATAACCATTTTCATAAGTACCCGCAATATAAAAACTCTCTACAATTTTCCCATGATATTGAGAATAAGTCTTTCAGTTTCAAAAGCATACTTGGGATTGTTCTGCCTTGTAAGTGCTTGTTTCTGCACCTCAAAATACAGATACACCTTTGAGTTCTCTTCATTTACGGGAGTAATGTAAAACATACATTCCACAGGCTGGGTAATTTTAAGCAGAGGGATACCATCAGGCAGTTCATATTTAAGGTATTGTTCTTTTTGTTGATATTCTGTACAGTTAAGCCCTGCCATATACGCTGTAATAATATCCATGCTTTCTTGAGGTCGCATGTCTAATTCAAAAGTAAAACAGGGGAGACTTTTTTGACCCATTTTAAGGTACTGTTCTTGAATATATTGCTGACGCAAATATTTGAGGGTGTCTATCTGTTCAGGCGTGAGTTCTGTATAAGGTACAGGATTGTATTTTACAGGAGTACCTTTGAATGAAAGCGTATTTTTAACAGGTAAATTTTGTTTTTGTAGCGTATCTTTTTTAGGTACTACATATCCTCGGGGCATTTTTTTCGTACTGTCTTTTTTGACTATATTATTTTCTTGCAGAGTATCTTCCGTTTTTTTGATTTCTTTAGTTACAGGTTTATGGGCTTCTGTTTTCTGAGTGCTGTCCTTGTGTATAGGTAAATTAAGTTGTTTAGCAAGTTTTTCCAAATGTTTAATTTGTTTTTGGACAGAATCCGCAAGTTTTTTTAGTTCTGCTTCTTTTTCCTGCAAGGCTTTTTGTTTAGCTTGGAGGGCAAAGTCTACATCTTCTATTTCAGCTTCTCGCTTTAAAAGTTCTTTTTCTTTAACGGTTATCTGTTCTGAACGCATTTTAAGTTTGAGGGCGTCCTCAAAAGAAGTTACGGCCATTTGGTTAGGAGTTTGAGCGAGATTTAACTTCATTTCTATATTTTTAAGCATGGCTTCTATGTTATTCAGACGCTGTTCTATATTAGAATTTTCGGGAATAGGGGTATTAAATACAGTATTTTCTTTCAAAAGATGCCCTTCAAATATCACGGTAAGACTTTGTTTAGCTTTTTCTGCAATTTCGGGATAGTTTTGTGGAGTAATGTTTATTTTATTAAACCATAGTATCATTTGAACTGCATTAGCATTGCCATCAGGAAGAATAACATACTGGACAGTAACTTTTTTATCTGTTTCTAATGGAGGATAGATGATATTTTCTGCTAAAACAGTGTTTTCATGTACAAAAGGGCGTATTTTATATTGTTGATAATGAGTAAGTAGCTTGGCTATAATTTCATCTTTGGACAAGTCACATAAAATCTGGTAACCTGTGTAAGTATTACTTCCTGTTTTTACCGAAGTAACTTGCGGTAACTGACCATATACACAGTACCATGCGTTTATACAGAGGATTATCCATAACAAGGTTGGTTTCATTGAAAGCAAAATTAAAACTTTTCTTTGATTGTATAGCAGCGAAACCATGTAAAACATCGTATCTTTATACTTGAAACAGTGTATAACAATGAAATCTACGAGCTAAAGCCATTTTTTCCATTCTTGCAAAGTTAAAAGGGCTTCTATTGGAGTAAGTGTGTTTATATCAAGATTAGAAAGACTTTGCTTAATTTTATTTGCTGTTTCATCTTCAAAACCAAATAAACTTAATTGCATAGTTGGCGGTGCTTTCTGAATACTTATTTTTGAAGTATGATTTTTATGCTGTTCTCGTTGTGATTCTAATTCTTGTAAAATCTCTTTGGCGCGGTCAGTTACAGTTTTGGGTAAGCCTGCCATTTCTGCTACATGAATACCAAAACTGTGCTCTGTGCCGCCTTTTTCTAATTTACGAAGGAACAAAATTTTTCCGTTTATCTCTTGCACTTTTACATGAAAATTTTTTACTCCTTTGAGTTCTTTTTCTAGCGCATTCAATTCATGATAATGCGTAGCAAATAAAGTTCTTGCTTTTACAGGTGCGTAATTGTGCAGATGCTCCACTATTGCCCATGCGATAGAAATACCATCATAGGTACTTGTTCCTCTTCCAATTTCATCAAGTAAAATAAGACTTTTTGAAGTAGCATTGTTGAGAATATTAGCGGCTTCGTTCATTTCTACCATAAAAGTACTTTCTCCACTGCTGATATTATCTGACGCACCTACACGAGTAAAAATTTTATCTACTATTCCAATTGTAGCATTTTTTGCAGGAACAAAACTTCCTATTTGTGCCATAAGTGTAATTAAACCTACTTGTCTGAGTAAAGCAGATTTACCTGCCATATTTGGACCCGTGATAATTAAAATTTGCTGATTTTCTGTATCTAAATATACATCATTGGGGATATAGCTCTGTTCCAAAGGAAGATAGCGTTCTATAACAGGGTGTCTTCCTTCTATAATGGATAGTTCAGTGTTTTCGATAAGTACAGGAAGGTTATAGTTATACTCTTGGGCAGCAGTGGCTAAACAAAGTAATACATCTAACTGTGCAATAGCAGATGCATTTTGCTGTAATGCTTGGATATGTTCCATAGTTTGAGCAAGGACATCATTAAATATTTGTTGTTCTAATGAAGTTATGCGTTCTTCTGCGGTGAGTATTTTTTCTTCATATTCTTTAAGTTCAGGGGTGATATAGCGTTCTCCTGTGGTTAAAGTTTGTTTGCGAATGTAATCAGGTGGAACTTTATCTTTATGCGTGTGTGTAATTTCAATATAATAGCCAAAAACATTATTGTACCCAATTTTGAGCGAGGGAATACCTGTGCGTGTAATCTCTCTTTGTTGTATATTGAGTAGGTATTCTTTTCCGTGTTCTGCGATATATTTTAATTCATCTAATTCTTTATGAAAACCTGTTTTGATATAACCACTTTTTTTGAAGTTGGCAGGTGCATCTTCTGAAATAGTATCATGTAATAAAGTTTGTAAGAATATAAGCGGGTTAAGTTGTTCGTAGATAGCTTGCAAATAAGGTTCTTGTACATTTTCTAATATTTTTTTTATGTCTTGAATGCTATTCAAAGATTTTTCAAGTTGCTTTAAATCACGTGGGGACACGCGTTGCGTGGAAATACGTGAAGCCAGTCGTTCTATGTCTGTAATAGAGTGCAGAAATGGAGTTATATTTTCTTTTAATTCTGTATGTTCAAAAAAGTATTTAACCGCATTTTGTCTTCTTTGAATGCGAGAAATGGAAAGTAGAGGTAATAAAAGCCATTTGCGAAGTAATCTTGCGCCTATAGCCGTTTTTGTGTGATTAAGTACGGAATATAAGGTTTTACCTTCTGCATGATAGGAAGATACTAATTCCAAATTTTGCAAAGTGGATTTATCCATAAGTACGTACTCATGGTCATGCAGTTTTTGAATTTTAGTGATATGTGCAAGTTTGTTTTGTTGGTTAAGGTTTAGATAATGTAGTATTGCCCCTGCACTGATAACACCATTATTAAGTTCTTCAATACCAAAGCCTTTAAGTGATGTTGTTTGAAAGTGTTTGAGTAAAAGTTCGTTTCCATTTTGAAAATGAAACACCCAGTCGTCAATAGGATATAGATAGTAAGAGTCTCCAAAAAGTTCTTTAAATTTTTTTTGTTGTCCTTTGGGAATAATAATTTCGGCAGGTTGAAAGGTTTCTAAGAGTTTTTGTATTTTTTCTTCTTCGGCTTCGGTGGTAAAAAATTCTCCCGTAGATACATCTGTGAAAGCAATTCCTGAAAGTATTTTTTTCTGTTCAGCAAGATATACACAGCAGAGATAGTTGTTTTTTATATGTTCTAATAAATTTTCAGAGTAAATCAATCCAGGGGTAACGACTTCTGTAATCCCTCGTTTGACAATTTTTTTAGCAAGTTTTGGGTCTTCTAACTGTTCGCATATAGCTACGCGTTCTCCTGCTTTTACAAGTTTGGGCAGATAGGTATCTAATGAATGATAAGGAAAGCCTGCAAGTTCTATTTCTGATGCCTGTCCATTAGCACGCTTGGTAAGGGTAATATTGAGTATTTTAGAGGTTTTGATAGCATCTTCGCCAAAGGTTTCATAAAAATCTCCTATTCTGAATAATACAATAGTACCTGGATATTTTGCTTTAATTTCTGCATACTGTTTCATTAGGGGAGTTTCTTCTCCGCTTACTTTGGATAACTTCGCCATGACTGCACAAAGATAGCAGAGTTAAAGGAATTTATTCCAATAAATATAGTTAAATGCTCAGATATAAAAGACAATAAGATACTCGCTTGACATTTTGTAAACTTTGAGTTATTATTGCACTGTTAATAACTTTAAAATTATGAAGGATTATTACATCATTTTTATCCTAATCTTATGGATAAATTCAAATCTCTACAAAGCATACGGTCAGGAGGAATATAGCAAAGCACATAAGCGTTGCGGTAGTATGCTTGCGGATAGCTTATTAAGAGTTCAATATCCGCAATTAGGAAACTTAGATGATTTTGAGCGGTGGTTACAGCCATTGGTAGAAAAGTACAAGATGCAAGAACAAAATTCTGCTACGGGGAAGACCTACGAAGTAATCCGTATTCCTACTGTAGTACATGTTATACACAACGGAGAAGCTGTAGGTACAGGTTCTAACATCAGTAATGCACAAATACAGTCACAAATTACGGTACTCAATGAAGATTTTCGCCGTTTAATGGGTACGCCTGGGTACAATACACATCCTGCGGGGGCAGACGTACAAATTGAATTTTGTTTAGTTACAAGGGATAATATGGGTAATCCTATGGCAAATCCAGGTATTCATAGGGTAAACAGGAGTACAGCAGGATTTACGGCACCACCTTATGCTATGGGATATATTCAAAGTACCATTAAACCTGCTACTATATGGGACGCAAATAATTTTTTTAATATATGGGTCATGGCATTAAGTGGAGGGTTATTAGGATACGCTCAATTTCCTGAAACAAATCTTGGTGGCCTATCTGCTGCACCGCAAAGTGCTACCACTGATGGTGTAGTAATAGGATATAATTATTTTGGTTCTTCGGATAAGGGAGTAGGTTTTACTTTGTCTGCACCTTATGATAAAGGTAGAACGGCTACTCATGAAGTAGGCCATTGGTTAGGTTTGCGTCATATCTGGGGTGATGGAGGCTGTGGTATAGATGATTATTGTGCAGATACTCCCGAAGCTAATGCGGCAAATTATGGCTGTCCAACAGTTACTACTTGCGGTTCTTTAGATATGGTACAAAACTATATGGATTACTCTGATGACCCTTGCATGAATATATTCACACGCGACCAACGCACACGTATGCGCACGGTTATGTATAATAGTCCGCGTAGAATGTCTTTACTCAACTCAGATAGATGCGATCCCGTTATTACAGGATTACCACAGATATACTTTGCTCAACCTAACAGTATCACTGAGGAGAGTAGCATAGATGGAACTTCAGGTTGCAGAGGTTTTAGAGATATAACTATTCCTTTACGTATTAGCAGTGCGCCCACAGGTGCGGCTACCGTTACGTTTAACCTTGCAGGTACAGCATCTAACCCTGCTGATTATGAATTACTTACTCCAAGTATAGTTTTTCCTAACGGAAGTACAACTAATCAAAACCTTATTATTCGTATTTATGATGACGGTGCAGTAGAAAGTGCAGAAACTATTGTCCTGACTTATACTATTACGGGTGCTACTAATGCTATTGCAGGTACGTTTAATCAAACGCATACTGTTACTATAGATGACAATGATTATGAACCAAACTTCGGTTCTAATATTGTGTTTAGCGAGAATTTTGAAGCCAGTGGAGGTACTTTACCTGCGGGTTGGTTAGCAGGTTCAGAAATTACTCCCGTAGGCGCAAACCAATGGACAGTAGGTACAAATGGTGGGCTTACAGGAACATACAGTCTTTATATTACTAATAAC
Source organism: uncultured Bacteroidia bacterium (assembly GCA_938028625.1). GTDB lineage: Bacteria > Bacteroidota > Bacteroidia > JANWVE01 > JANWVE01 > JANWVE01. The sequence continues at coordinate 25,124 of CALIZB010000134.1, forward strand.
ACTACTACAAAACCTCTTGCTTACACATTTACAAGCGTTTCTAATACTCGTGTTAGAACTCCACTTATCAATGCCGTAGGAAAATATAACATGACATTATCTTTTCAATGGCGATGTGTAGGTGAGTATATAGCCGCAAGTCAAGAGTACTATGATTATGGGCATGTTCTTTATTCATTAGATGGCACTAATTTTTCTATCATGCCTACAGCTAATGGTGCTATTACTACACAGTTTGCCAATCAAAATGCGGCAACTACTTTTACTATGCAACTTCCTGACTTTTTGAATAATACTTCGTTTTATCTTGCTTGGAGATGGATAAATGATAATATCGCAGGTAGTAATCCACCTTTTGCCATAGATAACATTCAAGTTACCGCGAATGCTACTACCATAGAAGATGCACTTAACGCTACTGACGACCAATATCTCGGTCCTAATTCCAAAGTATATTTTTATGATAATACCACTAATAAACTAATGGTTTGTATAGAAAATACTACTACTCATGACTACGGTTGTACTAATGTACTTATTGACCGTGCAGGAACAAGTGCCGTAGCTTACTACAATACTCCTGCATCTACTTGGCTAACCTCTAAATCGTATTTAATTACGCCTACCAATAATAACCCGTCAGGTACGTATGATATTACTTTGTATTACATACCTGCGGAAGTTACGGGTTGGCAAACTACCACAGGAAATACCTGGGCAACTTGTAATATTGCTAAAACAGGTGGACCTATTAGTAATATTACGCCTGCTACACCTTATGCTAATGGTCCGACAAATTATTTGGGTACAGGAAATATTACGGGTACAGTAACGGGAGGAAGTTGGGTAAAAGCTACCTTTAATTCAGGATTTTCGGGCTTTGCCGCAGGTATCCCAGGAGGACCTCCTTTACCTTTGCATAAATTAGAACTGATAGGATATGCTTCTACAAACGGTAATCAATTAGAATGGCAGGTAGATATGAATAAAAACATAAAAGAATACATTTTAGAAAGAAGTATGGACAAAACACAATTTGAGCGCATTTACGGTACAGATGCTAATCAAAATGAATACAAATACACGGATAATCAACTTAACGCTGAAACTTATTACTACCGTGTTAAAAGAGTGTACAAAGATGGGAATTATGATTATTCTAATGTTATTGAAATTTATCATGCTATTAACGAACAAGTAAATGTTTATCCTAATCCAAGCTATGATATGTTATGGGTACGCTATAAAACCAAAGAACAGAAAGACGTAACGCTTATCCTTACTAATATGACAGGACAAGTTGTAAAACGTATTCAAAAATCTCTTATTGCAGGTATTCAGGAGTGGAATATAAATATATCTGATTTGTCTTCAGGTGTGTATATGTTACATATACCCAATGGAACACCTATTAAAGTGATAAAGGAATAATATAGTCATTAAATATTTTTCATATATGTTCTGATTAAGGCTGGATTTTTATATTCAGCCTTTTTCTGTACCAGAATTTATGAACACCAAGTTAGAATGTTAAGAATTTATCAGGGAGATTAGGTATATTCAGTACTTTTTTAATGTGTTAATATGGAAATGGTCATTGAGTAGCTCGCAGAGCGTACCGAAATGACCATGCCGAAGTACTCAATGACCTGTTGTGTCATGCGTGAAGCATGCGCAGGGTGTGCGTGATTTCGGTACGCTATCGCTACTCAATCACCGCGTTGTGAAGCCCATAGCACACCGACCCTGCACGCAAAAGCGTCAGCGACTTGCTGTGCAGGGACACGCCAAAAAAGTAAAAACACATAAACTCAATATCAGAATAACAACAAATAAAAAAACGCCCATATATTAACTATATGAGCATTTTCTGTTTTGATACAAAAATCCTACTGTTTGATAACTTTGCGAACAACCTGTTTGTTTCCTGCCTGAATCTGCAAAATATACACACCATTAGATAATTCTCCTATATCTATGGTATTTTGGATACTATTTTGATTGCCCAATACTTCTTGGAGAACTATTTTACCTCTTAAATCTATCATGCGGATTTGTACAAGTTCTGTTTTTGGAAGTACAGCAGAGATATTGAACATATCATGGGTAGGATTTGGATAGATATTACATTGGAAAGCATCAGGCTGAATATTTATGGGTAGAATGGAATTTGTTTTATCTAGACTATCCACAGATAAGCGTACTAGAAATACTCCAGCTCCAGCAGTTGTTGTTCCAAATGTACCGCCTTGTGTATTACCACCAATGTAAATGTCATTGCCTGCGGTAACTTGTAAAGTTTTTATGCTATCTGCACCTACACCGCCTACACGTTGAGACCATACGGGACCACCCGTGTTTTTGTTGATACGAGCTACAAAACCGTCTGTACCACCTGAACTTGTCAAACCTAAATAAGAAGAACTTCCTGTAAATGTACCTGAAATATAAACAGTACCTTTACCTGCATTTACAGTAACATTACCTAATGTTCCACTGCCTACTTTTTGCGACCATACAGGACCACCTGTGTTTTTATTGATTCGTTGGGTTATTTGAACGCCTGCACTATCGCCTACAATATATACATCTTGTGCATCCACTGTTATACCCCCTATATCACTACCACTTTTATTTATTTTTTGTGACCAT